>CAJFGA010000004.1:50567-76373 GCA_904374385.1 uncultured Clostridia bacterium
GCGTTTGGCAAATTGCCAAACGCGCGGCCGCTCGCCGACGAAAAAACGGTCACTGTTTTTTATGCTGCCCTGCCGCCCTCTTCGCCTTGGCGCGCAAAACGAACAGGCACACGAGGTAGATCGCGAGCAAGATACCCGCCAAGATGAGGAACACGCCGCCGTATAAGGGCTGATCCGACCGGGAAACAAACAGATAGACCGCAAGCGCGACAAACATGAGCTCGATCACGACGAAGGGAGGCGTCAGACCCACGATGGCGCTTTTGTACTGTGCGGGCGTGCCCTTCTCTTCCCGTTTCTGCATAATGCCCTCCCCCGACAGACGGAATTTTGACGAAAACATTATATCATATTTCCGCTCGGACGGCAACAGGATTTTGCCCGCGCGTTCCGCATAATTAGGCGCGGCGCCCGAAAAATCGGGCGCCGCACGCATGGAAAAATGAGTTGGTGTGAACTGTTTTGCGGGGCGACAAAAAAGCCGTACCCTCCTGAAACGGCGATTATGCCGCTTTTGACGCCGAGCAGCCGGAGACGCTGAAGGCTGCATTTGCAGCGATCGTGAGGTTTGCAAACTTGCCTTCCCCTCCGCCCAGCGCGGCGTTGCCGATCAAAATGGCTTTATCCTGATAATTTTGGCCAGACGGCTGCGTGAACGGCGCACCGTTAAAGAGAACGTCATCATTCTCAGAGCCGGAATTTTTTGAGAGATTGCCGATGTATACGTTTTGTTCGCCTGTCAAGGCATACATCGCCGCCGTTTCGCCCGAAGAGTATCCTTCGATTTTGGCGTTCGTCAGCTGAATGCCCGAAGAAAAAGTTATTTTTTCCGCATATGCCGTGACAGAATTCGGATTGGACGCCGCCGTGCGGCCGATCAGCAACCCGGCATAGCTGTTGCCGCCGGTGCTTACGATCGCCGCATTGCGCAGCGTGCCGCCGGAAATCGTGATATCGGTACCCAATGCGTCCCAGCCGACAAAGCCGCCGACCGCATAATGCGCTTTGATCGTGACCGCGTTTTCCGGATCGGCAGCGCCGACCGTACAGTCGGAAATCGTTACAGACTCCTGCGCGCCGTCGATATGATTGCCCACATAGGCGACAATGCCGCCCGCATAGGAATAATTCGGCAAAACGTTGCTTTCATGATAGCCTTTCGAAGTTGTTTTAGAGGTAATGTTGGCTGTCACCGTACAGTTGCGGATCGTACCGTGCAGCGCGGTGCCCGCGATCCCGCCAACGCGGTTGTACTGCACGATGTCGCCCGAAACGGTGCAATTTTCGATCGTGCCACTGAGCAGGCAGCCCGCGATCCCGCCAAAATAGGTATATTCGTTGAGGGGGTCTGCATGCGTGCCGTCGGCATCGCTGTATGTAACGCTGAGATTTTTGACCGTTCCGCCGTTGAGGCAGGCGATCAGCCCCACGCCGTATTTGCTCTTTTGAATGCCTTCTTCGACATCAAAATCATCGGAATACAGATAGCCGTTGCCGTCTGCCCCGTGGCGGGGCGTGATATTGACGCCGGAAATCGTTTTTCCGTTGCCGTCGAGCGTGCCGCAAAATTCCTTGAAAGGGGTCAGTGTTTCGTTCTCCAGATCGATATCCTGCCCGAGCGTGAGGGTAACGCCTTCAAATGTTTCGCCTCCGAATGCGGACATGTTCAAAACGGTTACAAGGCGCTCTTTTGCCTCCTCAGCCGTGGCTTCTCCGCCGCCGATCGCGAGAGAGTTGTTGCCGCTTGCGCTGATTTCTCCCAAAACGGAGTCATATTCGGCGCTCCAACCCGTTTCAAGGTTGTAACAGTCGGTATCGTTGTATAAAAAATCCTCTCCGGCGCCCGCATAGTCTTCGGGATAAACCACTTCGCGCGCGCTGCCCTCGCCCTTGACGAGTATAATGCAGTTTACGCTCTGCTTCCAATAAAACGCATAGCCTGACGAAATGGGGTGGTAGCCGTCAGAATTATACCCCGCCTCCGCGAGTATTTCCCGCACCTCGCCGATATTGGCGGGCTTTTCCCCCGCAAGCGCTTCCTCGTTGGCGAGGGCGACGTTCATCTCACGTACCGCCTGAATGTCTGCCGATTCGTTCGCGCGGCGGACGATGTTGGAAAACGTCGGGATCAGCACCGCCGCGAGGATGGCGATGACCGCAATCACGATGACGAGCTCTGTGATCGTGAACGCTCTTTTCAGTTTTTTTGCCATTTTTCCTCTCCTCCTAAATTTTTTCTCAGCCGTTAACGGATTCATTTTTTGCCTTTGCAAAAAATGAAAAGCCGCGGCTTTTTTATGACTTATTTTGATTATAGCACATCTCATGCAAGATTGCAACAAAATTTTACATTTTAAATATATTTTTTCATGTAGGCACACCGATACGGAATGGCTTCAGCTCTTGACGACGTAGGCGACGCCGAAGGCGCCTTCGCCCACATGAATGCTCAAAACCGGCCCCAAGAGCCGCTGATGGATATAGACGTTCGGATAGCGCGCTTTTAAAACATCGGTCAATGCGGATACGTCGGTACTCTCTCCGCAGCGGCATACGATCAAGCGGCGCGTGTTTTCGGGGATGCAGGAGAGCATCTCTTCCAGCCGCTCGCGCGCCCCGCGCGCATTGCCTTTGAACAAAATTTTTGCCTTCAGCTCAAAGACGGGGCGGTTGTTCAGGCTGGCTTTCGCCTTTGTGGTGTTCAGCCTTCCGCCCGCCACGAGGTTATCCAGCGTTTCCACCGTAAAAACGATGCCGATCTTGTTTTTGAGCGCTTCGAGCATTTCGACGGCGCGCGCGAACCCCACCCCCGCTTTGACGAGATTGACCGCCTCGTCTACCAAAAGATGCATCCCCGCGCCGATCGTGCGGGAATCGATGACGTGGATCCTGCCGCCCACCTGCCCCGCCGCAAACTTGGCGGAGGAATAGGTGCCCGACAGGGAAGAACTTAAAACGATGCAGATGATTTCACATCCCTTTGCGATGAGGGAAGAAAATGTCTGTATAAAATGGTTGAGGGCGGGCTGCGCCGTCTTGCAGGGGCCGCTCTGTATGAGGGGCAGAAAGCTGCCGTTTTTATCCGAAGCCTTTTCTTCGTAACTTTTTCCGTCAATGTAATAATTGAGCGGCACGATGCTGACGATACCCCTGTCTGCGATTTCCGCCGACGAATAGCCGACGGAAGAATCGGTCACGATCGCGATCATTTTTCTCCTCCTTGTTTTATCCGCGCGCCGAGGCGCGCATCGCACCGCTTAAAATTTGCGGAAGCGGCGGTATCTGTTTTCAACCAGCGTTTCCGCCGGGAGCTCTTTCAGTTTTTTGAACGTTTGGGCGATGTCTGCCTTGAGTTTGGCATAAAAACCGTCTGAAAAGCCCTCTTCCGGGATGACCCGCTCGACCGCGCGGAGGGCAATGAGATCGTTTGCCGTCATTTTCAGGCATTCGGACGCCTCCGCTACGCGGGAACTGTCTTTCCAAAGAATGGAGGCGCAGCCTTCGGGAGAAATGACGGAATAGGTGGACGTTTCCGTGATCCATACTTCGTCCGCCGCGCAAAGCCCGAGCGCCCCGCCCGAGCCACCCTCGCCGATGATGACCGAAAGGGTCGGCGTTTTCAGGCGGATCATCTCCAATATGCTCGCGGCGATCGCTTCGCTTTGGCCCCGCTCTTCCGCACCGATGCCGCAATAGGCGCCGGACGTATCGACAAAGCACAGCACGGGGCGATGGAATTTTTCCGCTTCTTTCATCAGGCGCACCGCTTTCCTGTACCCTTCGGGATGGGCGCAACCGAAGTTGTGGACGATTTTATCGTTCGTATCGTCGCCCTTTTCGATGCCGATCACGGTGACGGGCATCCCCTCGATGTATCCGACGCCGGCGACGATCGCGCGGTCATCGGCAAAACGCCTGTCTCCGTGCAGTTCGATAAAGCCTTCGACGATGCTGCCGATATATTTGACGGCTGTAGGCCGGCCCTTTTCGCGGCTCTTTAAGACGATGTCGTATGCGCTCATGCGATCACCTCCCCGCAGTGCAGTTTCAAGAGGGCACAGAGCTTATCTTTCATCTCTTTGCGCTCGACGATGAGGTCGGCAAACCCTTTCTGCTCGATAAATTCCGCCCGTTGGAACCCCTCGGGCAGTTTTTGGCGGATGGTCTGTTCGATGACGCGCGGCCCCGCAAAGCCGATCAGCGCGCCCTTTTCCGCCACGATAATGTCCGCTTCAAAGGCAAACGAAGCGGAAACCCCCCCGGTGGTGGGATCTGTTAGGACGGAAATATATAACAGGCCTGCCTCGCCGTGCTTTGCGACGGCCGCAGACGTTTTTGCCATCTGCATGAGGGAAATGATTCCTTCCTGCATGCGCGCGCCGCCGCTGAGGACGAAACCGACGACGGGCAGCCCCTTTTCTGTTGCGTATTCAAATATTTTTGTGATCTTTTCGCCGACGGTGTGCCCCATGCTGCCCATCGTAAAACGGTAATCCATGGAAAAGACCGCCGCTTTGATGCCGCCGAGATCGCCGACGCCCGTAACGACGCCGTCCTTTTCGCCCGTCTTAGCGCGCAGCTGTTCCAGCTTTTCGGTATAGCCGGGAAAATCGAGTATGTTGCCCGATTCTTCCTCCGCAAACAGCTCTTCAAAGGAATCGAAGCACATCTCTATGCGCATGCGCGCGTCTATTTTGCGGTAATGCCCGCATTTGGGGCATACGCCGTAATTTGCCTTGAATTCGTCCGCAAGGACGATCTGCCCGCACCCTTCGCATTTTTCCGCGAGTTTTTCGGGAATGGAGGCCTCTGAACCTTTCGGCTCTTCCTCCGCGGGCTGATTTTCAGAGCCTTCCAGTTCATTTTTTGGCTTTCTGAAAAAGAATTTTTTAAAATCGAATTTCAACTTACTTTCTCTCCGAACAAATAATCTACCGATCTTCTGCGGCAAAGCCGCAAACCCTCTTATTTATATGCCGTTTACTTGTAGCTTTTGAGAAATTTATCGAGGAAATTGGTGCAATACGTTCCGTCTTTAAATTCGGGCTGGGCAAGGATATCGCTGGAAAGTTCGGCGTTCGTCTGCACGCCCTCGATGACAAGTTCCGCAAGCGCCGCCTGCATTTTGCGGATGGCCTCCGTCCTGTCGCGCGCGTAGACGATGAGTTTGCCGATCATGCTGTCGTAATAGGGCGGGATCATATAATCCTGATAGATCGCCGTATCGAAGCGCACCCACGGCCCGCCGGGGATGTGCAGCAGCGCAATCCTGCCGCAGCTGGGGCGGAAGTTGCTGCGCGCATCTTCCGAATTGATGCGGCACTCGATGGCGCAGCCGCGCAGGCTGATATCTTTCTGTTTGTAGATAAATTCGATGCCCGCGGCGATGCGGATCTGCCATTTGACGACGTCGATGCCCGTCACATATTCGGTGACGGGATGCTCCACCTGCAGGCGGGTATTCATCTCCATGAAATAAAACTTATCGTCCTTTGCCAAAAGGAACTCAATGGTGCCGAGGTTGGTATAATTTACCGTTTTTGCGGCGAGCACCGCGGCTTCCATCATTTTTTTGCGCACTTCCAGCTTTAAGGTGACGCAGGGACTTTCTTCAATAAGTTTTTGGTTGCGCCGCTGCATGGAACAGTCGCGCTCACCCAGACAGACGACGTTGCCCGATTCGTCCGCCACGATCTGCATTTCGACGTGTTTGACGTCGGTCAGATATTTTTCAAGATAGCACTTGCCGTTGCCGAAGGCGCTCTGCGCTTCCGCCGAAGCGGTGCGCACCGCGTTTTCGAAATCTTCTTCCTTCCAAACGATGCGGATGCCCTTGCCGCCGCCGCCCGCGCTCGCTTTGACGATGACGGGATAGCCGATTTCGGCGGCAAATTTTTTTGCTTCGGAAATATCGGTGATCTCGTCGAGCCCGGGCACGACGGGAACGCCCGCCGCCTTCATGGTGCGGCGCGCCTCGTCTTTATCCCCCATTTTGGCGATGACCGAATAATGGGGGCCGATAAACTTGATGCCGCACTTTTCGCAAAGCTCGGCAAAGCGCGGGTTTTCGCTTAATAGTCCGTATCCGGGATGGATCGCCTGGCAGCCGGTAGCGATGGCGACGTCGATGATCGCCGTCATATTGAGATAGCTGTCCTTCAAAAGGGCGGGGCCTATACAATAGCTTTCGTCCGCGAGGCTGACGTGCAGCGCCTCCGCATCTGCCTCGGAATACACCGCGACGGTATGGATGCCCATTTCGTTACAGGCGCGGATGATGCGCACGGCGATCTCGCCGCGGTTTGCGATCAGAATTTTACTGAACATCTCTGCCTCTTAAAATATTTTAAAAAGTACCTGCCCGAATTCGACGAGCGCGCCGTTTTCTGCGCAGATCTCGACGATTTCGCCGTCCTCTTCCGCGACGACGTCGTTCATCAGCTTCATCGCCTCGATGATGCAGAGCGTATCCCCTTTTTTCACCTTTTTGCCCACCTTGACGAAGGGTTCGGCGTCCGGCGAAGGGGCGGCGTAGAAGATGCCTACCATCGGAGAACGGATATCGCGGTATTTATTGTAATCTTTTATATCGTCGGGCGCGGGCGACAGCGCTTCCTGCACGGCGGGCGCCGAAGGGATGGGCGCGAGAGGGGGCATCGCCGCGACGAAATCCGCCTTTTGCTCAAGCTTTAGGGTAAACGTTTTGTCGGCGGAGGATTCGCTGATCTCCATTTTGCCGAGCCCGCTCTCTTTGAATATTTCGATGATCTCTGTCAATTTTTTCTTTTCCATATTGAACTCCTTGACTCCCCTGTATGCAAAAATATGCGTTTACTTAAAAATCAAATAAACGCATACCTTTCCTTTCAGATTTTTTTGAAAGCGAGGCAGCCGTTATGCCCGCCGAACCCGAGCGAAGTGGAAAGGGCAAACGAAAGTTCCGCCTTGACCGCCGCGTTGGGCGTGATGTCGAGATCGCACTCCTCGTCTTTCACTTGATAGTTGATGGTGGGCGGGATGATCCCCTCGTCGAGCGCCAAGATCGAGGCGATCGCCTCGATGCCGCCCGCTGCGCCCAGCATATGACCCGTCATCGACTTTGTTGAGGAGACGTGCAGTTTATACGCATCCTGCCCGAAAACGCGTTTAATGGCGGCCGTTTCCGTCTTGTCGTTGAGCGGCGTGCCCGTGCCGTGCGCGTTGATATAGAGGCCGCCGTCCGCCACGACGCCGCCCTCTTTTGCCGCGAGCTCGATGGCGCGCGCGGATGCGACCGCTTCGGGATTGGGAGCGGTCATGTGATAGGCGTCGTTGGTGCAGCCGTAGCCGATCACTTCGGCATAGATCTTCGCGCCGCGCGCCTTGGCATGTTCGTACTCTTCAAGCAGGACGACGGCGCCGCCCTCGCCCATGATAAAGCCGCCGCGCTCCTTGTCGAAGGGAATGGAAGCGCGGTCCCTGTCCTCTGCCTGGGAAAGCGCCTGGCAGCTGATGAATCCAGCAAAGCACATGGGGACGATCGCAGCCTCGCTGCCGCCGGCGAGCATGACGTCGGCATAGCCGTGCTTGATCGCGCGGTACGCCTCGCCGATGCTGTTGGTGGAGGTGGCACACGCCGTGACGATGCCGATATTCGGCCCTTGCGCATTGTATTTGATGGCGACCGTGCCCGAAGCGATATTCGAAATCATCATCGGCACGAAAAAGGGAGATACCCTGCCGGGGCCCTTTTCGATAAACTTTGTATGCTCTGTCACCAGAGTGTTGATGCCGCCGATGCCGGAGCCGATATATACACCGAAGCGATCGGGCGAAACGCTCTCTTCCGTCATGCCGGAATCTTCATACGCCTGCGTTGCCGCCGCAACCGCATACTGCGTATAGAGGTCTGTCTTGCGCAATTCGCCTTTGGGGATATAGAGCGACGCGTCAAATCCGCGCACTTCACCCGCCAGTTTGCATTTATATTCCGTTGCGTCGAACTTGGTCACCGTATCGATGCCGTTGACGCCCTTTTTCATATTCTCCCATGTGGTCTTCACATCGTTGCCCAAGGGCGTAATTGCCCCCAGGCCCGTTACGACTACTCTCTTTTCCATTTTTAAGATACTCCGAAAGGCGTACCCGGACGCAATGGAAAGCCGATCAGATATTGTCCGGCTTTTCTTCCAGTGTCAGGGGATAATCGCCCAAATGTTTGACTTTGAATCCGTTCTTTTTATATTCCTGATAATCGAACGCTTCCAGTTCGTCGATCGCCAGTTTGTGAAATTCGTAAAAATTATGCCACCATTCGTAGCCTGTGCCGAGTTCTGCGCCCAAATACGCGTCCGCTATGTCGCACCCCATCTGCGGCGCCACATAAAAAGCGCCCATGGCAAGTACGTTTACGCCGTTGCCCGTGATCGCCCGCAGCGCAGCAGGCACGCTTTCTACCACGCCCGCGTGAACGTGAGGGCATTTGCTTGCGGCTATATGGATGCCCATGCCCGTGCCGCAAAAAACGAGCGCACGCTCAAATTCGCCCTCCGCGATCATACTGCCTACGCGCAGGCCGACCCGATGGAACATCAGATCCGTATCGTCCGGATCGCTGTCCGAACGGACGCCTACGTCCGTGATCGTCCATCCCTTTCTGCGAAGATGCGCGACGACCGCCTCTTTCAGCGGATATCCCGCAAAATCAGCTCCTACAAGCAACTGTTTTTCTTTGATCGTTTTCATTTTTTCAGTCTCTGCTGTCCTGTATTTCAGATATACATGCCGCCGTCCACTTTCAATACGACGCCGGTAATATAGCGAGCGTCGTCGGAAACGAGGAATTTGACCGCATTGGCGATATCCTGCGTTTCGCCGAGGCAGCCGAGCGGGATCAGTTTATACATCGCCTGCTTCTGCTCTTCGGACAAAGCGTCTGTCATCGCCGTCTTGATGAAGCCGGGAGCGACGGCGTTCGCCGTGATGTTCCTTGCGCCGAACTCCTTGGCGACCGTTTTGGTAAGCCCGACGATCCCCGCCTTTGAAGCGGCGTAATTTGCCTGCCCGGCATTGCCCATCAACCCCACGACCGAGCTGATGGATACGATCCGCCCGTACCGCTTGCGCATCATATAGGGCGTGACGTGCTTGATCATGTTAAAGCATCCCTTGAGGTTGATGGACAGCACCCTGTCCCAGTCCGCCTCGTCCATGCGCATGATGAGCTTATCTGCCGTAATGCCCGCATTGTTGACGAGAACATCGACTTTTCCGAAATCTTTGACGATTTGATCGACTGCCGCCTTTGTCGCAGCGAAGTCGGATACGTCGCACTGATAATAGCGGGCAGAAACGCCCTCTTCGGCAATGGCCTGCAGCGTTTCTTCTGCCGTTTCTGCCGAAGCATAGTCTACGATGGCAATATCCATCTTTTCCTTGGCGAGGGTGCGCGCGATGGTCGCGCCGATCCCCCTGCCGGCGCCCGTAATGAGGGCGACTTTATGATCTGTCATAATAAAAATTCCTTACAATGAGATGATCGCGACCGCCGTCAGCCCCGCTGCACGAGGCCGGTGAGTACTTTGCCGGGGCCGACTTCGACAAATTCTTCAATGCCGCGCGCCTTCATCGCCGCGACCGTCGCGGTAAAGCGGACGGGCGAGCACATCTGCTTTGCGAGCGTTGCCGCAAAATCGCCCGCATACGGTTGCGCCGTCAGGTTGGCGTACACGTCCATGCGGGGCGCATTCATCTTAAGTGTGCGTAAAAACTGCTCAAACTCTTCCGCTTCGGGAGAAAGTTCGGGGCAATGGAACATACCGGAAACGCGCAGCTTCATCGCCCTGCCGCCCGCTTCCTTTACTTTGGCGCAAAAATCTTCTTCCGCCGCCGCTTTACAGGCGACGACCGTCTGCAGGGCGCCGTTGTAGTTGGCGGGATGGGTATCGACGCCGTCGCAGAGCGCTTCCACCTTTTCGGGCGGGAGCTTAACGACCGCGATCATGCAGCCCTTGACCCGCTCGGTGTAGGCTTCCATCAATTCCGCGCGCTTGACGATGGTACGAAAGGCGTCCTCTTCAGACAAAACGCCCGCAAAACAGAGAGCGGGCACCTCCCCGACGGAAAAGCCGCATACGCACGCGGGCGTACCGACCTCTTCCTCTTTGACGTACGCGTAAGCGAGGTCGGCGAGGAACATAGCGGGTTGGGTAAGGAGCGTCCTGTTCAGCTCCTCCTGCGTGCCGCCCATCATCTTATCGACCACGCCGGGGCGGATCGATTCGGCAAGGTCGAACAGTTTTTTGACTTTGGGAACGTCTTTCACGTCGCCCGCCATGCCGGGCACTTGCGCGCCCTGCCCCGCAAACAGGAAGGCTAAATGTTCCACTTGACGCCCTCCATCATCTGTTCTGCCTGCGCCATAACTTCTTCCACGATCTCCTTCGCGCTCTGCCGCTTGTTGACCATGCCCGCGATCTGCCCCGCAAGGAAACAGCCTTCGTCTGCATTGCCGTCTTTTGCGGCCTTGCGCAGGGAGCCGACCCCGAACTGTTCGAGCTGCTCGTCGGGGATGTTGGAATCCGCCTCCATTTTGGCGTAGGTATTCATATACGAATTTTTGATGGCGCGCACGGGATGGCCGAGCCGCTTGCCCGTGACCATCGTAGAGATATCCTTTGCCGCCAAAACCTTCTTTTTATACTCTTCTGACACGGTGCATTCATCGGCGACGAGAAAGCGCGTGCCCATCTGTACGCCGCAAGCGCCCAGCGCGAAAGCGGCGACCATTCCGCGGCCGTCTCCGATACCGCCCGCCGCAACGACGGGGAGCTTGACGGCATCCGCGACTTGCGGTACGAGCGCCATCGTCGTAAGATCGCCGACGTGCCCGCCGCTCTCGCCGCCCTCGGCGATGACCGCATCGACGCCCGCGCGCTCGACCATTTTTGCGAGCGCCGTGCTCGCAACGACGGGAATGATGACGATGCCCGCCTCCTTCCACAGCTTGACAAAGCGGGAAGGATTGCCCGCACCCGTCGTGACGACGGGTACCTTTTCCTCGGCGACCATTTTGGCGACCTCTTCGACGTGCGGGCTCATCAGCATGATATTGACGCCGAACGGCTTATCCGTCAGCTGCCTGCATTTTTTGATCTCTTCTCTGACCCAATCGGCGTTCGCATTCATCGCGGAAATGATACCGAGCCCACCCGCGTTGGAAACAGCGCTCGCCAAAGAGGCATCGGCGATCCACGCCATGCCTCCCTGAATGATCGGATATTGAATTTTAAGAAGCTTTGTAAGTTTTGTCTGCATCGTTTGCGCCTTGACTTACTTGTTCGCGACCGCCTCGTCGATCTTTGCGATCAGCTCGCCGACGGTGGAGAGCTGCATATTGTCGCCCAAAGAGATATCGTATGCCTCTTCGATCTGCATGACGATATCCACTTTATCGAGGGAGTCGAAATCGAGCTCGTCAAAGGTGGTTTCGGGAGTGATATCGAGATCCTCGCCCTTGCATTCGCTGAGAATTTCCTTCAATTTTTCCAAAGTTTCCATAATGTTTGCTCCTTTTTAATCTTTATTCCAATTTATGATGACCGCGCCGCTCGTCAGTCCGCCTCCGAACGCGACGAACAGCAGCTTGTCGCCCCTTTTAAATGTGCCCTTTTTGGCAAATTGATCCAACAGCACCATCACAGAGGTCGCGCTCATGTTGCCGCAGTCCTCAATGTTGGTGAGCACCTTGCTCTTATCTATTTTAAACTTTTTCAGACTCGCGTCGATGATGCGCAGGTTCGCCTGATGGGGAAGATACCAATCGATCTCTGCGGGCGTCAGCTGCGCGCGCGCGCATGCCTGCTCGATATTTTTCCCCATAGCATTGACGGCAAACTTATACACTTCGCCGCCGTCCATGTGCATGGCGAGTTTTTCCTGTTCGATCTTGTTGTACGGGCTGTTCAGCCCCTCGATATTGGGCATGCGGATGACGTGCGAATCGGGTTTGGTGGAAAGCACGCCCGAAAGCCTGCCCTCGCCCGCCTTGACGACCATCGCTCCCGCGCCGTCGCCGAAGAGGACGCAGCTCGCCCTGTCCGTCCAGTCCAAAAGTTTGCTCATCGCCTCCGCCGAGACGATCAAAACATTTTTCGCCTTGCCCGATACGATAAAGGAATCGGCGACCTCCATGGCATAGAGGACGCCCACGCATGCCGCGTTCAGATCGAACGCGGGCGCGGTGGCTCCCACCGCTTCCGCTACGATGCACGCGAGAGAGGGCGTAAACGTATCGCCGCGCATGGTCGCGCAAAGGATCAGGTCGAGATCTTTGCCCGCCACGCCCGCATCTTGCAGGGCGATCTCTGCCGAGCGTACCGCCAAATCGTCCAGCCGCTCATCCGTCAGGATATGGCGGCGCTTAATGCCCGTACGGGTGTAGATCCATTCGTCGGATGTATCTAAAAATTGAGCCAAATCGTCGTTGGAAACGACCTTTTCGGGAAGGGCGCTGCCCGTCCCCGCGATATAAAATGACATGTTACCTCTTTATGCCGCCTCTGCAAAAGGGCGTAAATCGGGTGTGCGCCGGCGGCGCAATTCCCTTTATTAAATTATAGAAGATTTGCCCCGTCAAGTCAAGCCTTATTCAAAAAAACCGCACATTTTCGGGCAGAAAAGCAGAAAACGAGCATAAAAAGAGAGCGCCCGCCATGCATGCGGGCGCAAATCCCTTCGTTTCGCCTTCCGCTATGCCTGTTTGGGTAGAAGCGCAAAGGAAAATTCCGCGCTCGTGCACATCTTGCCGTTCGCCTCAAGTTTCCCCTTGGCAAAGCAAAAGACGCCCTTGCGCGCGGTCAGCTCGACGGTCATAACCGCCGTATCTCCCGGCAGAAGCGGATTTTTGAATTTTACATTGTTCAGCCCCGTATAGAGCGGGGTCTTGCCCTTGCAGTCGGGCAGCAACGCGACGGCAGTCTGCGCGATCATTTCGCACTGGATGACGCCGGGGACGATGGGATTGCCGGGGAAATGCCCCTGCAAAAAGAACTCGTCGCCCTTGACGGTGTATTTGCCGATCGCCTTTTCCCCTTCCACGGTCACCTCGTCTAAGAGAAGCATGGGTTCGCGGTGGGGTAAAAATTCCTTGATCTCGTCCCTGTTCATGAATAACCTGCCTTGTTCCGATCGGGCAGCGCGTGCCCGTTTCGCCGATTTCAGCTCGTATAGCCGGAGTCCTCTTCCGCGCCTTCCCTGTCTTCGGGAAAAAGCGCCCCGTTGACGACGGGCAGCACCAGCGGCGCCGCATACGCGGCCGTCGTGAGATTGGTGACCGCCGCCCGCAGATAGGGATAGAGCACTTCGGTCGCCTGTACGGTGAAAGCTTTGCGTTCCTCTTCGCTGTCGGCGGGCGTTTCGAAGATGCCCGTCAGGCGGACGGAAAGGTCAAAGGGCTTGGGAGATTCTTCGCTGTTTTCGATTTTGACGGCAAGGGTGACGAAAAAGAGCTTTTCGTTGCCGACCGTGCGGCGCACCTGCCGTGAAAATGCGGGTTTTAAATCGAAGCGGGTATCCTTACTGACGCGCACGTTCGTGAGCGCATAGCGCATCTCCTCCGCGCGGATCCCCCTGAGCGTAAAGTTTACTTTTTGCATGATTTTTCTCCGTTGTTCCGCCAGCCGGCGGTATAAATATTTATTGGAATATGAATATTATACCGCCCCTGCGCGCGTTTGTCAACACTTATCGCGAAAAGGCGGCATAAATCGGCGCACGAGCGGGCTTTTCGACCGATCTTTCCCGGTATCGCGCCCGTTTTTATTCGAGAATCGCTTTAATGCGGCGGACGCCGCTGGAAGAGGACTGCTCTTTGACGATCTTAAAGCGCCCCAACTCTCCCGTCTTTGCCGCGTGCGGGCCGCCGCACATCTCGCGAGAAAAGGTGCCGATGGAATAGGTCTTGACGACGTCGCCGTATTTAGAATCGAATACGCCGACGATCCCCTCCTCACGCGCGCGTTCATAGGGCATCTCTTCGAATACGACGGGGATATCTTCCCGAATTTTTTCGTTGACGAGATCTTCGACTTCTTTGATCTCTTCCTGCGTCATGGGGCGGGGGAAGTTGAAATCGAAGCGGAGTCTTTCGGGGGTGATGTTGCTGCCCTTTTGATTGACGTCGGGCGAGAGTACTTTTTTAAGCGCCGCATTCAGTAGGTGCGTCGCCGTATGCAGGCGGGTGGTGGCGACGGAAGTGTCCGCAAGGCCGCCCTTAAATTGCCCTTCCGCCACGGCATGGCTCTTTTCCTGGTGTTCTTTGAACGCCTCGGCAAAGCCCGCCTCGTCTACGTCGTAGCCGCGTTCTTTTGCCATCTCTACCGTCAATTCGAGGGGGAAGCCGTAAGTATCGTACAATTTGAACGCCGCCTTGCCGCCGATCTTCGTCTCTTTGACATAGGCGGGATCCTGTTTGGACATAAATTCGTTTTTGCGCTCCAGGCCGGCGATCGTCTTTTCAAATTCCTTCGTGCCCTTTTCGAGCGTCGCCTCGAACCGCTCCGTTTCGCGGGCGATCTCTTCGAGGATATATTCCTTTTTCTGCGGCAGCAGCGGATACGCCTCGCCGTATACTTCATCGATGAAAATCGATGCGACCTTCTGCATTTCGCTGCCCGCAATGCCGAGCGCGCGGCAATAGCGGATGGCGCGGCGCATGAGCCTTCTGAGAATGTAGCCGGCACCCGTATTTGAGGGAAGGATGCCGTTCACGTCGCCGATGAGCATGACGGTCGTACGCGTGTGGTCGGCTATGATGCGCATCGCCTTCTGCGCTTCGCCGCCGTCGTCGTATTTTTTACCGGACGCCCTTTCGAGGTAGGCGATCGCCCCGCTGAAAAGATCCGTCTTATAGCCGTCCGTCAGTCCGTTCAAAAAAGCGAGCATGCGATCCAGCCCGAATCCGGTATCGACATTCTTGTTTTCGAGCGGAACATAGCCGTCCGCCGTCTTTTTGTACTGCATGTACACGTCGTTGCCGATCTCGACATATCGGCCGCAGGGACAATTGATGTCGCAGTGTTCACGCCCGCATTCTTCGTCGGTGAGGGGATAAAACCACTCGTTGTCCGGCCCGCAGGGAGTGCCTACGGTACCCTCTAACTCCCACCAGTTATTGGACTTGTCCAAATAAAAAATATTTTCGCGCCTGATGCCGAGATTTACGAGAAGTTCCGCCGTTTCGTCGTCGCGCGGGGCAGATTCGTTGCCCGCAAAGACGGTCGAACAGATTTTATCTTTATCCAGCCCGAAAACTTCGGTCAAAAGCTCGAACGACCACGCCGTTTTTTCCTTTTTGAAATAGTCGCCGAGCGACCAGTTGCCCATCATCTCAAAAAAGGTGAAATGGGTCGCATCGCCGACGGAGTCGATATCGACGGTGCGGACGCACCCCTGCACGTTGCAGAGGCGCTTGCCGGCGGGGTGGGGCTGCCCCAAAAGATAGGGCATAAGGGGCTGCATGCCCGCCACGTTGAACATGACGCCCGTAGTGCCGTCGCCGATGAGGGACACCGCCCCGATGTTGACGTGGCCCTTCCCTTCATAAAAAGAGAGCCACTGGTTGCGCAGTTGTTTGGATGTAATCATAAACTTTTTTCCTCTTCTTCGATGCGATTCTCGCCCTTTTCTCCCTTATCTTCCGTTTCCTCTGCAGGGAACAATTCTTCCTCTTCTTTGGGACATTCGAATTTTTCGCCCGTAAGTTTTTCGAGCGCGGCCTCAAGTTTGTGCATGCGGCTCTTGAGCGCGCGGATCTCTTCCGCGTTGGGGTCGACCTTTTCCTGTAAAAGGTCGGGCTTTTCCCCATGGATGCGCACGACGCGCGCGGGCACGCCCACGACGGTCGCGTGCGGCGGGACTTCCTTGAGGACGACCGCTCCCGCGCCGATCTTGGCGCCTTCGCCCACGGTAAAGCCGCCCAACACCTTTGCGCCCGAACTGATGACGACGTCCCTTTCGATGGTCGGGTGGCGCTTGCCCTTTTCCTTACCCGTGCCGCCGAGGGTCACGCCCTGGTAGATGACGACGCCCGAAGCGACTTCCGCCGTTTCGCCGATGACGACGCCTGTGCCGTGGTCGATGAACACGCCCCCTTCGATTTTGGCGGCGGGATGGATTTCGATGCCGGTCAAAAATTTTGCAAACTGGCTGACCATACGCGCCAGCAGCTTCAAGTGCATCCGATACAGCCAGTTCGCAAAGCGGTGCCACGACAGGGCGTGCACGCCCGAATAGGTCAGCCATATTTCAAATTTGTTTCTTGCGGCGGGGTCGTTGCGTTTTGCCGCTTCGATGTCTGCGCGCAGTCTTTTGAACATATCCTCTCCCCCGAAAACGTATTTCTCTACAACGCCATCGTATGAAGCGGCGCCGCCTTTGGTTACAGGATCCTGCGGATATGATATTCGTCGAAGGCGGCGTCGATCATGTCGCGGTTGTAGACGCGGTAGTCTACGAGATACCGCACGATGACGTCGCGCGCGTCGGCAAAGTCGTAATAGCAACCGCACTCCTTCATCAGGGCAAAATTATCCTCGCGGGACAGCCCCAGCAACAGGGTGATCTTGTAGATGAGCGACTTTTCCGGAATATAAAACCCGCGGAGAACGGCCTTCCAATCCTTTTGGGCCAGCCCGATCTTTTCCCACAGCCCTTCGGGCTGTTCGCCGTAATTGCGGATGAGTTTGGCAATGAACTTACCGGAAGTATTCCTGCCGCCGAACAGCGCGGCGATGCGCTGTTTGAAAGGGGCTGGCCGAAAGGAAAAGGTAAAGGTATTGTCTACATACCTCTCCTTGATTTCCGCGAGCACCTTGGCGGGGTTCGGCTGATAGGAAATTTTGCGCATCTCGTTGGCGGCGTACTCCCCCTCTTCGATGCGGTTTTTGTTTTTCAGGATCATCGAAACGGTGACCGATTCATACGAAGGCATAGAGCCGATCATATCGAAGTCGGCAAATTTTTTGCAAAAATAATCGTCGAGATCCTGCATAAAGCCGCCGTTCGCGGCGCTCAGCGTGTTTTCCATAATCGTATCCTTACAGTGTTTGCCTCTATTATACTATATTTCGGGCAAATAGCAAAGTTTTATTTGTCGCTAAAAATAATTTTTTTAAAATTTTGAAAAATTTTCACATTATTTGTTTATTTCGTTGCCTAATTCGGCAAGATATGTTATAATTTATCTCGACCAAGAATCAAAAAGGCAGGTGAACGGCTATCAAACGCACAAGAATCGAGGAGATCGCGCTTCTGATCGAAAAAAACGGGAAAATGACCTTGGAAGAGCTTGCCGAACAGTTCCCGGACGTATCGGATATGACGCTTCGGCGCGATCTTATGGAACTGGAGCAACAGAACAAAGTCATCCGCGTGCGCGGAGGGGCAATGTCTGTGCTGGAAGTACAGAAGCGTTCGGGCGAGGCATACGCGCAGAAATCCACCATCAATACCGACGCGAAAAAGGTCATCGCAAAAAAAGCGGTTTCCCTCATCGACGAGGGAGTCAGCCTGTTTTTGGACGGCGGCACAACGGCGCTCTACCTTGCCAAAGAGATCCCCGACCAGCCCTGCCATATCTTCACCAACGGCATTGCCGTGGCGGAAGAATTGGCGCATAAAAAACAGCCGGAAGTGGTGCTCGTGGGCGGGGCGCTGATCAAGGAAAATCTTTCCACCGCCTCTCCGTACACGAAGGTATTCCTTGAAAATACCAATTTCGAGCTCGCCATCATTTCGGCTTCCGCATTCTCCTTCGAGCAGGGTTTTTCCTGTATTTCGCAAGTGGAATCGGATCTGCTGAAATTTATTTTGGGCAGGGCAAAGATGGTATATATGATGCTGGATACCTCGAAGATCGGCAAGATCATGCCCTATACCTTCGCGACGCCCGACGATATCGACGTGCTCATCACGGACGACAATTTCCCCTTGAGCGTCAAAGAAAAGTTCGAGGAAAAAAACATCGTAGTCATTTGAAAAAAGAAAAACAGCGAGCGCGCGGCGCGGGGAAGTTTCCCGCGCCGCCGCTCTTTTTTCTGCCGGCCGCAGGCCGGCATCGTTATTAAGATTTTTTCTCCCGGTAAAACGCATAAAAGCCGCAGCGCACGGGGTGATCGAGCAGCTTTTCTGCCCGGCAAAAAAGCGCTCTGTACGCGACGAGGAGATCTCCGCCCGCGCACATGACGTTGTACGCCCCGACCGCGGCGAGGGTCACGTTGGAAAGGCAAAGCCCCGCCGCGCTCAGCCCTCCGCCGAGCAAGAGGAAGGGAGCCAAGGAACCGAGCAGATATTTCCCTCTGCTCATCACCGTTTCGCACGCGCAATACGGCGTCGCCTGCGCGATGCCGAAAGACAGGCCGCGGAAGGTGCCGTTTGCCGCCGCCCAAAAGAGGGCGTGCAATCCCTCATGCACGGGAATGCTGACGAACAGAGCGGCAAAAAACAAGGCCAGATCCGCCCAAAAAAAGCCGACCAGGGCATAATTATGCGGAATCAAAAAGGCCGCAACCAACACGGCCGCCGCAAAGGGCAGGGCGCTGAGAAGCCCCAGCCAGTTCGCGCGGCCGATCGAAACCGTTTTGTCGCGCATCGCATAGCCCGCCGCTTGCAGGGCGGCACATTTTTCTTCGAATGCGGCGAATTTTCGCGCGCGCTCTTCCCCTTTGGCACCCATTATTCCGCCCCGAACAGATCGGAGGAGAGATAGCGCATCCCCGTATCCGGCAGAATGACGGCGATCGTTTTGCCGCTGTTTTCCGCGCGGCAGGCGATCTGCTTCGCCGCGTGCACCGCCGCGCCCGCGGTGATGCCCGCAAGCACCCCGTCCGTCACGGCGATCTCGCGCGCGGCGGCATAAGCCTCCTCTTCCCCCACGCAGACGATCTCATCGATCAAGGAGGTATCGAGGATCTTCGGCACGAACCCGGCGCCGATGCCCTGCAGCCCGTGCGGGCCGGCTTTGCCGCCCGATAGGACGGGCGAACCCTTCGGTTCGACGGCGATCGCCCGCAATGCGGGATTTTTTTCCTTCAAAAATTGGGCCGTGCCCCCGAGCGTGCCGCCCGTACCGACGCCCGCCACGAGAAAATCGATCTGCCCGCCGGTATCTTTCCAAAGTTCGGGGCCCGTCGTGCGATAGTGCGCTTCGACGTTGGCGGGATTGACGAACTGCCCCGCAATGATCGAATTTTTATTTTCGGCATGCAGTTTTTCCGCTTCGGCAATGGCGCCCGCCATGCCCTGTCTGCCGTCCGTGAGCACGAGCTTGGCGCCGAAGGCGGCGAGCAGTTTGCGGCGCTCGGCGCTCATCGTATCGGGCATGGTCAAAACGAGGGAATACCCCTTGACCGCGCAGATGGCGGCGAGCCCGATCCCCGTGTTGCCGCTGGTCGGCTCGATGACGAGGGTGCCGGGCTTTAATTCGCCCGACTTTTCCGCCTGTTCGACGATATAGAGGGCGGCGCGGTCTTTGACGCTGCCGGTCGGATTGAAATATTCGAGCTTGGCGGCGATCTTCGCGCCCAGCCCGTATTTTTTTTGATAGCCGCATAGCTCCAAGAGGGGCGTTCCGCCGACAAGTTCGGCGATGTTTTGATAAAGCATGGTTTCTCCTTAAAGATGATTCAGGCAGGTTTTTTGACGACGCGGCGCGCGGCGAAAAAGCGTACCGCCAACAGCAGGCCGATGAAAAGCACCGCCGCCCCCGCGACGACTGCCGCCATGACGGGCGGCGTGACTGCATGGCCGAAAAAGTTCAGCGCAAAAGAAAATTCTTCGGCGAGCGCCTCGGCAAAGGCGGGGGATGAAAGCGCGGCAAGTTCGTCGAGCGCGCCGCCCATGATAAAGTTGCGGAAAAGACCCGCCGAATGGGACCCGGGAATAAACGCCGTAAAATACTGGATGCCGGCGGGAAACATGGAAAGGGGCATGTATGCCCCGATTAAAAAGCCGACCACCGTACCCAAAATAACGTTCAGCCCCATAAAGGCGCCCTCCGATTTGAGAAAACTGACCAAAAAAACGAGAAGCGCCGTGGAACTGACGACCGAGAGGATCATGACGCCGATCGTCGCAAATACGTCAAGGACGCTCAAGCACCAACTGCCCGAAACCGCCAGCCAGCCGAAGGCGAGGAGCAGGACTCCCGTGCACAGCACCAACCCCGCCGCCGCGACGGAAAGGAAGTATGATACGGGCGCCAGCCACGAAGGGACGGGCGACGCGGCGAGATCGCCTATGATCCCGCGCTTTTTATCCTGTACCATCACCCCGCACGCGCACAGCGGCACGGTGATGCAGGCGCTCGAAAGGGCGCCTGCGAGCATCCAACTGTCACAAAACGCCTGCACTGCGCCGTCCGCACCCGTAACGCCGAGTTCGGCGAGCGACGCGAGCAAATTATCCGCCTGCACTTTTCCCAAAAAGAGAACATATAATGCGAGCACGATGAGCGGGCACAAGAGGGAGAAAAATATGTTCGCCTTGTCCTTTAAGAATATTTTCAGATTGCGGGATGTCATACACAGCAGCATGTTCATTGCGCGTCCCCTCCCTGCAATTTTTTGCCCGTGACGGAGAGGAAAACGTCGTCCATGTTGCCTTTGACGAACTCGAAATCCCTGCAAAACTGCGGAAAACGGATGAGGAATTCGCGCGCGGCTTCGGCATCCTTTACCGCCGCGACACATGCGCCTCCCTCCGCCGCGGCACCGTAGCCGAGGCCGCGCATCTCTTCGGCGAGCGCCGCAGCGTCGCCGTACAGGCGAAGATAGTTGCGTGAATATTCGTTTTTAAGCTGCACGGGCGTGCCCGTCGCGGCGATCGCCCCATCGTCGATGATGACGACTCGATCGGAACTGTCCGCTTCTTCCATGTAATGGGTGGTGAGGAATACCGTCATGCCCTCCTCTTTTTGCAGAGTGCGCACGATCTCCCATACCGTCTGCCGCGTTTTGGGATCGAGGCCGGTGGTCGGCTCGTCCAATATGAGCAGCGCGGGCCGATGAATGAGGGCGCGGGCGATATCCACCCGCCGGCGCTGTCCGCCCGAAAGTTTGCCGAACGGACAGGGCAGCAGCTCTTCCAGATCCAAAAGCAGGGAAAGTTCTTTGAGCCGCTGCGCCCAAACTTTGCCCTTGATGCCGTAAAAGCTCGCGCGGACGGTGAGATTGTCTTTGACGGAGAGCAGGTCGTCTAACACGGTGTTTTGAAAGACGACGCCGAGCCGGGGTTTGATCTTTTGCGCTTCTCTGTCGAGATCGTATCCGCCGATCAAGACTTTGCCCCCGTCTTTTTTCAAGATAGAGCACAAAATATTGATGGTCGTGCTTTTACCCGCGCCGTTGACGCCGAGAAAGGAAAAAAGGCTGCCCTTTTCCACCGAAAAACAGATACCCTTGACCGCCTGCACCGCGCCATAGGACTTTTGCAGGCCCTCTACTTGTATAATTTGTTCTGCCATATTCTCCTCAAATGAAATCTTTTTTTTATTATACAATATCGGCGGGGAGCAAGGCAAGCGATTGCGTTCAATTGCCCGCCTGTGCCCTGCAATTGCGCGCAGATATTACAATTTTATGACAATTTTCCCCTTTACGCCCACATTGCAATGTGCTATAATGAATGCAGAAACGGCACGGGAGGAGAAACATGCAGGCGATCGTCTTATACGGCTCGCATTACGGCACCACAAAGGCATATGCAGAATATATTGCGGGGGCGCTCGGCTGCCCCGCCGCGGCGGCGCAAGATGTAACGCGGCGCGATTTGGAAGCGATCGATACGGTCGTATTCGGCGGAGGCGTTTATGCAGGCAGCATCGCGGAATGGAGCAAAGCCGCCCGCCTTTACGAAGAAAACGATAAAAAGAAATGGGTTCTGTTCGTATGCGGACTGGCAGACCCCGCCAAGCAAAAGGCCCAAAGCGAAGCGCGCGCTCTGTTCGAAAAGAAGCTGCCCGCAACCGCGGCGGGAACGCTGCCGGTTTTTTGCCTGCGCGGCGGGATAGATTATGCCCGATTGAACGTTAAGCACCGCGCTATGATGGCGATGCTGATCGGATTTTTAAAAAGAAAAAAAGATCCTTCCGAAGAGGACAGACAGCTGCTGGCGACCTACGGCGGACGGGTGGATTTTTTGGATCTCGCTTCGGCACAGCCCGTCATCGACGCGGCCAAAGGAACGTGAAAAGTCCGTCACCTTTAAAAACATTAAGGCGGTGCGCTTATGAAAGCGCACCGCCACCTGTGGCGTTTATACATTTTCACAACCCGTATATTCTGAAAAGTTTTTTCACGGATCGCAACTTACGCTTTTTAACCTTTTCTGACATCCTTGCCGGTTAAATACTGCTTTCCCGAAAAAATTTTGCTTTCCTTTTAACGGCTTACCATTTTCTCCCCTAATCAACTCGAAAGCCGGATAAAAACCTTCTGTCACATTTACGAATAGTGTGTTTGGATTTTCCATGTAATAGAAATTTTTCGGTTGGCTTGGAAATGTTTGCGCATTTCCGGAGTCAGCTATATAAACCCACCTTCCGTAAAAGAACGCGCCTGCCGGTTCAATCATCTCTCTCCCGTAAGTTCGTACGCAACCTACGTCTGCAGACGGAAATCGATCATTTGCCGATAGCGCTTTTCGTCCGCTTTTCTTTGGCGCGCCCTTTCTTACGCTCGTCCGCTTTGCTCCTTTCGCCCGGCACCGCCATCTTTTTTAAGGATAACGTCCTGCAGAATTTGCCTTGCAAAATTTACGCCGCTTTCGTTTGTTCGAAAATCTTCGCCGCCGATCCGCTTCCGAAGCCCGCCATGGGCCGACTCCCTTTCGGCTGTTCCTTTTTTGTACCTATATTATATCACGGATTTTTGGTTTGTCAATACCTTTTTAAAAAATTTTTGAAAAAATTTTAAATTTTTTGAAAGATTCTTTCATTCTCTAAAAGGGCTTGACGTTGTACGTTTCCAAATAACGGTTGATGCGCGGAAAATCCGCCGGCGTGATGAGGTTCATCGCCTTTTCGCCGGGCAGGCCGTTTTCGGTGACGATGACGGCGAGCAGGTTCTTTTGCTCTTCAAACGCCGTAAACACATCAAAGACGGTCGCGCTTTCGGGCACGAGCTTGTAGCGGGCAAGCATCTCTTGGCTGACGATTTCGCCGCAGGGCGTATGCATGAGAAAATCGTTGATGTCCTCCCCCCTTTGAGCGCGGGCGGCGATCTCTCCGTACAGCCCGTACGAATTGATGACGCCTGCCATTTTGCCGTGGTCGTAGACAATGAGCGACTTTTGCCAGCTTTCCGCAAAGGCGTTGACCGCTTCGATGAGGGGCTTATCCGCAAAGACGGAGGCGATCTTTTTGATTTTGATGGCGTCCATCAGCCGCGGAGGATGGCACAGCTGCTTTTCGATAAAGGAAATGTTTTCCACCACGTTGTCGCACGGGTTGGCAATGAACACCTCCTGCGAGTCGGTCGCGCGGTGCACGATCGCATTGCGCAGTTTGCCGTAGTCGATGAGTTCGTTTTCGTAGCGGCGCACCGTGATGTTGAGATCGGTGCAGCGCTTGACGAGGTCGGTAAAATTCTGCGTCGCCCTGCCGCCGTATAAAATTTTAAGTTGGCTTTCGATGCGGTTATAGCTCTTCAGAAATTTTTCCGCGTTGGCATATTCCATTGGTCATTTTCCCTCCTTGTTTATATTATAACACATTATATGCCGCTGTTCAAGGGGTACGGCGCAATATTTTGTATGAAAAATATTTTACGGCAGATTGCCAAATCGAAAAAGATATGTTACAATACCCCCATGAAGAAATACAAACTCGACTTTCAGCTCGTACCGGACGGGTGCTGGTACACGAACCTGCGCAGCGCCCTGCCCAAAGAAACGTGGGACAGGATCCGCAAGAAAGCGTATGCCCGTGCGGGCGGCAGGTGCATGATCTGCGGCAGAGCGGGCAGATTGGAAGCGCACGAAGTGTGGGAATACGACGATGAAAAACACATCCAGCGGCTTGCGGACGTGATCGCCGTGTGCCACGCCTGCCATGAAGTGATCCATATCGGCAGGACCGCTCTGATGGGGAGGGAAAAAGAGGCGCAGGCGCACTTTATGAAGGTGAACGGTGCCACGCAGAGCGAATACCACGCCGCCCTCGGAGAGGCCAACCGCATCCATGCGGAAAGAAGCCGGCACGAGTGGGTCACAGACATTGCAAAACTTAAAGAATTGCTTTAAAGGAGCACGCCGTATGAAAAAAGTAAAAATCACCGTTTTGCGCAAGACTTTTATAAGCGACCTTGCCGAAGAATACGGAACAGAAGGGCTCGGCCCCTGCCCCATGCTGCGCGAAGGGCAGGTGTTTTACGCCGACTACGCCAAGCCCGAGGGGCTTTGCGATGAGGCATGGAAGGCGATCTATCAGTACGTTTTTGCCCTGGAACACGGCGCGGATACGCGTCTGTTCTACTACGGGGATTGGATCAGAAAGCCGGGCATCGCCATCTGTTCGTGCAACGACGGCCTGCGCCCCGTGATCTTCAAACTCGAAGCGACGGATGAAGAGTCTAAAATCGATTATACGCCGGTACAGGAATGAAATTTTCTGCTCTGTTTCTCAAAAAAAGTGAAAAAAACGCCCCCGCCGCGCGGGAGAAATGCGGCAAGCGCGCGGGCATATTGGGCATCGCGCTCAACATATTGCTCGCCGCGGGAAAGATCGCCTTCGGCGCGGTCGCGGGGGCGGTGTCCGTCGTGGCGGACGGTTTGAATAACTTGACCGACTGCGGGAGCAACATCGTTTCCGTGATCGGATTTAAGGTGAGCGGCAAGCCCGCCGACAAGGAACACCCCTTCGGGCACAGGCGGGCGGAAAGCGTTTCCGCCCTGGTCATTGCGGTGATCATTTTGGCCGTCGCCGCCGAACTTGCCGTGCAATCCGTCGAGAGCATTTTTTCGGACGAAAAGACCGTCTTTTCCTACGGACTTGCCGCCGTATTGGGCGCGGCGGTATTGATCAAACTTTTTATGTTTGCCATGAACCGCGCGCTGTATAAAGAATTTTCCGCCGAAACATTTAAGGCGACCGCGACGGACAGTTTGAGTGACGCGATCGCAACGGCGGCTGTGCTCATTTCCCTCATCATATCTCACTATACGGGCGCCGATTTGGACGGCTACATGGGCGTCGCCGTCGCGGTTTTTATCGCGTTTTCGGGCGCTTCTATCCTCAAAGAAACCGTTTCGCACCTTTTAGGCAGGGCGGCCGACGCGGATACCGTAAAAAGCCTGAAAGCGCAGATCTGCGCTTTCGACGGAGTGCACGGCGTACACGACGTTGCCATTCATGACTACGGCGGCGAGAAGAGATATGCGACGGCGCATGTCGAGGTGGATTCGCACATGCCGCTGATGGCGGCGCACGATCTTGCCGATCAGATCGAAAAGGCTGCGGAGCAGAAAACGGGCATCGCTTTGACGGTGCACATCGATCCCCTGGTGCTGGACGACGAAAACGTCAACCGTCTGCGCAGAGAGGTCGAGGAGGCCGTCGCAGAGATCGACCCCGCATTTAAAGTGCACGATTTCCGCGTTGTGGGCGGCAAGACGCATGCCAACCTGATCTTCGACGTGGCGATCCCCTTCGATTGTCCCCTGCGCGACGAAGAAGTACAGCGCAGCATTAAGGAGCGGATTTCCCTTTTCAATGAAAATGTGGATGCCGTTGCCACCGTTGAAAGGCAGAATTTAGATTGATCATCAAAGGCT
>CAJFGA010000005.1 GCA_904374385.1 uncultured Clostridia bacterium
GAAGGGAACGCTTTCGCTGCCGAGCAGCTTGTACAGCTCCTCTTCGTAGACCGTCTGCTTGATAAATCCCCTCTCGCGGAGAGTGTCCATTACGTTTTTAGCCATTGTACCATACTCCATAAAATTGATTGTTTTGTTTACTCTTTGCGATATTTTACCACAATAAAAAACTTTTGTAAACATTCCGCGCGCCCTTTCGCGCTTCGCGGGAAAAATTTTGAAAAAATTTCCGCCCCCGCCCCGATTATCCCCGCGAAAACATTGAAAATTTTTCGGCGGTATGGTATAATTTTACTCGGTAAAACCAATTCCATTTAAGTAGGTCAATATTTTTTGGAGGAAGAAAAATGCAATATTCACGCGAAGTTGAAGAGATGATTTGCGTTGCCAAGGGCCCCAACCACGGCCCCGCCCCCATCCCCGAAGAGGGCAAATGGGTTCAGGCAAAGGAAATCAAGGACATTTCCGGCCTCACGCACGGCGTCGGCTGGTGCGCGCCCCAACAGGGAACCTGCAAACTCACGCTCAACATCAAACAGGGCGTCATTCAGGAAGCGCTCGTCGAAACCATCGGCTGCTCGGGCATGACTCATTCCGCGGCGATGGCGGCGGAAATTCTGCCCAAAAAGACGATTCTCGAAGCGCTCAACACCGACCTCGTGTGCGACGCGATTAACACCGCCATGCGCGAGCTGTTCCTGCAGATCGTGTACGGCCGCAGCCAGAGCGCCTTCTCCGACGACGGTTTGGTCATCGGCGCCGGTTTGGAAGACTTGGGCAAGGGCAACCGCTCGCAGATCGGCACCATGTACTCCACCGCCGAAAAGGGCGTGCGCTACCTCGAAATGACGGACGGCTATGTGCGCAGGATGGCGCTCGACAAGAACAATGAGGTCATCGGCTATGAGTTCGTGAACTTCGGCAGAATGATGGATTTCATCAAGGGCGGCATGGACGCGAACGAAGCGCTGCAGAAGGCTACGGGGCACTACGGCAGGTTTACCGAGGCCGACGGGGCGGTCAAGTACATTGACCCCCGCAAACAGTAAGGAGGTACACGGACAATGAGCATCACATTCGAAGGGTATGAAAGAAGGATCAAACAGATCCAACCCGTCATGGATAAATACGGCATCAAAGATTTCGAAGATGCAAAGCGCATCTGCAACGAAAAGGGCTTTGACGCATACGACATCGTGAAGAGCGTTCAGCCCATCGCGTTTGAAAATGCGGGTTGGGCATACACGCTCGGCGCGGCGATCGCCATCAAAAAGGGCTGCACAAAGGCGGCGGACGCGGCGGAAGCCATCGGCGAAGGCCTGCAGGCATTCTGCATCCCCGGTTCGGTCGCAGATCAGCGCAAAGTCGGCATCGGCCACGGCAACCTCGCGGCAATGCTCCTGCGCGAAGAGACGGAATGCTTCTGCTTCCTCGCCGGGCATGAATCCTTCGCCGCGGCGGAAGGCGCCATCGGCATCGCGAAAAACGCAAACAAAGTCCGCAAAAATCCCCTGCGCGTCATCCTCAACGGCCTCGGCAAGGATGCGGCGTATATCATTTCGCGCATCAACGGCTTCACCTATGTGCAGACAAAATATGATTATTATACCGGTAAAGTCACCATCGTGAAAGAGACTCCCTACTCTACGGGCGCGCGCGCCAAAGTGCGCTGCTACGGCACGGACGACGTGAATGAAGGCGTTGCGATCATGATCATGGAAAAAGTCGACGTTTCCATCACCGGCAACTCCACGAATCCCACGCGGTTCCAGCACCCCGTTGCCGGCACCTATAAAAAATGGGCGGTTGAAAACGGCAAAAAATATTTCTCTGTCGCATCCGGCGGCGGCACAGGCAGAACGCTCCACCCCGACAATATGGCGGCAGGCCCCGCCAGCTACGGCATGACGGATACGATGGGCCGCATGCACTCCGACGCGCAGTTCGCAGGTTCTTCCTCCGTTCCCGCACACGTCGAAATGATGGGTCTGATCGGCATGGGCAACAACCCGATGGTCGGCGCAAGCGTCGCCGTCGCGGTCGCCGTACAGGAAGGCATGACGAAATAAGTTATCCCGTTTACGGCAAACGCGACATGGTCAATTTATTTGTACCGTCGCGGTCGCCGTACAGGAAGGCATGACGAAGTAAAAATCACACATAAAACAGCCCCTGCAAATGTGGGGGCTGTTTTATTTTAAAAAAACGCGGATAATCAAAACGGACAGTTTTAGCAATAAACAAGAATAAAGGCTTCCCCCTGCGGGGGAAGCTGTCACCGAAGGTGACTGATGAGGGGGGAGATAGCATAACTCCTCATCACCCGCAAGCACTCCAACGAAGGGAAGGCAGAAAGAAAAATAGACGAGCGTTTTCCCCGTCAGTAGATAAGGAGGTCGCCCGTTTACAGACAGCAAGTAACAATCGCATGACTGCCAGGTCGTCATAAGCGCGGCTTGCACACTGCCGATAATATTAGGGTGACCGAAAATCAGGTTTTCGGCTCCGGCACCGTTCTCGACTCCGCGCACCTTCGTTATTCGGCGGATATGCTGCGCGGCATCGCAGAGAAACTTTGATTTGCTGACAATGCAAAAGCGCTTCTCGGCGTTGCCGAGAAGCGCTTTTTTTCCTTTTGGCCGATTTTATGCCGCGCCTTTACCTGCCTATTTTGACGGCAGCGCCGCTTTTTCTCGATTCCTCCGCGGCATACGCGATAAAATGACTCTCGGCGGAGCGTTCCAACGACGTGTCCGCCGTCCCCTTTCCGTTCAAAAGCTCGTAATAGGCGCGCACGATCCCCAGATCGCCGCCGCCGTGGCCGAAGTTATCCTTTTCTTCCTGCGCTATAATTTCTGAAATCTTATATGTCTCCGCTTTCTTGCCGTACCGCTCTACCGACAGCAGGTCGCGCGCTTCGTCCATCTTTATTTCCCCTTCCGTTCCGTGGAAATGCATCCTCCTGCCGCTCTCGCTCGTAAAGGCGGTCATGATCAGCTGCGCCTGTACGCCGTTCTCAAAGCGGAGCGAAACGGTCTGGCGATCGACCACGTCGTTATCGCAGCAGAAAACACATCTTCCGTAAGGCCCGCTGCGGTATGCCGCGCGCAAAGACTCCTCCGTATTCGGGGCGGGCGCGATCACATTGAAGGGCCATCCGTCCGTCGGGCTGCCGTTCTCTTTCCAGCGCCTGATATAAAGGTTTTCCGCGCTGTATGTGCAATCCTCTATGTAACGGCAATCCTGGCACCGCCGCGATGCCCCTTCCGGCCAGTTGGCCGCATTAAAAAATGTCAGATCTCCCATAGAATACACCGTATCCGCGGCGGAGCCCGCATAATATTGCAGCAAATCGAGGTCATGGCAGCACTTGGCGAGCAGCATCGGAGAAGTTTCTTCCTCGCTGCGCCAATTGCCGCGGACAAAACTGTGCGCCTGATGCCAATAGGCGACCTGTTCCACGGCTTCGATCAAAACCAGCCTGCCGATCGCGCCTTCTTCCAACAGCGTTTTGATTTTTACAAAGGCGGGCGCATAGCGCAGCACATGACAGACCATCACCCGCCCGTTGTAGCGCCGATTGGCCTCCAAAAGCCTCTCCAATTCTTCCCTGTCGGGGGTAATGGGCTTTTCCAAGAGGACTGCATACCCCAATTCCAGCGCGCGCAGGCACATCCGCACATGATCTTTATCCTGCGTGGCGATCACGAGGCCGTCGCTCCTCTTTTCCCGAAAAAAATCCTCCTCGTCAGAAAACAGCAGGTCTGCGGGTACGCCGTACGCCGCCCCGAACCGCTCCAGCCGCTCCGCGCGTGTGTCGCAAAGGGATGCGATCTTAAATTTATCCCTCTGTTTATAAAACAAATTTCCGTACACGTCGCAGCCGCGCGAACCGCAGCCGATAATCGATACCGTAAACATTTTCTCCTCTTTCATATTTTCAGTGACCTCCGATAAATATTTCCGATTTTTGATCGCAGTGATATGGCTCTCAAAACTATTTCCTCGTCTCCAAACGCATTCCGCCTGCCTGCAGGTACGGGCTCTTTTCAAAGAAAGGCGAGCCTCTCCGTTACGCCCTACATAGACAGCAATATCCTTTTCAATTCGGCAAAATCTCTCGCGAACACTTTTGCGCCCGCCGCCGCAAGTTCTTCCCTGCCGCGGTATCCCCACAGCACGCTCACCTGCGCCATGCCCGCGTTTTTCGCGGTAAGCACGTCCGTTTCCCCATCGCCGACGAACGCCGCCTCTTGCGGTTCGACGCCGAGCTGCCGCAGCACCATGTGCGCCGAAGCGGGATCTGGTTTGACGGGGATCCCCTCGCGGTTGCCGAAAATGACGGAAAACCCATACGGCTTCAGCAGCGTTTTGCCGAGTTCGTCCGCCGCCGTCTGCGATTTGTTGGTGACGACGGCGCGCGCGATTCCCGCCTTCTGCAGCGCCGCCATACAGTCCTCCTCTCCCGGGAAAGGCTTCGTCCGCTCGTTTTTACAGCGGAAATGAATGGGGCAATACACGTTTTTGTAAAAGTATTCTGCTTCGCCCCGCCTTTCGGCCGGCAGAGCGCGCGTTGCGAACAACAGTCCGCCGTTGCCGACGAAGCGCCGCGTCTCCTCCTGCGTGATCGCGCGGCAGCCGAATTGTTCGAGCGCCTCGTTCATGCAGGCGCATAGGTCGGGCAGCGTGTCGAGCACCGTCCCGTCGAGATCGAATAAAACCGCTTTCAGCATATGCCGCTCCGCGTTTACATCTTTTCCGGCACGCCGATACCGAGCAGCGAAAGCGCATTTTTGAGAGTAATGAGTGTCGCTTCTGTCAGGGCAAGGCGGAAGTTGCGCTCCTCTTCTTCGGCGTTTAAAATTTTGCAGTCAAAATAAAATTTATTATATTTCTGCGCGAGGTCGACCGCATACCGTGCGATAAAGCACGGCTCGTATTTGTCGAGCGCGTCCTGCAGCGTCGCGGGAAATTCGGAAAGCTGTTTGATCACTTCGAACTCCTGCGGCAGCACCTCGCCGACGGTATATCCTTTCGCCGCGCCCCCCTTGGCAAGCACGCTGTTTGCGCGCGCGCAGGTATACTGTACATAACAGCTCGTTTCCCCTTCAAAGTTGAGCACTTTATCGTAAGAAAAGGTAATGTCCTTGATCTTGTTGTTATAGAGAGCGCCGAAGATGACCGCCCCGACGCCCACCGTCTTGGCGATCTCCTCCTTGTTTTCGAGGGAAGGATTCTTTTCCGAAATGATTGACTGCGCCTTTTCGACGCATTTTTGAATGACGTCCTCCAAATATACGACCTTTCCCCGACGGGTAGACATCGATCCGTCCTCCAAGGACACCATGCCGTACGCGACATGCACGAGGTCTTTCGCCCACTCTTTCCCCATCAGTTCCAGCACCTTGAAAAACTGTTTGAAGTGCAGGTTTTGCTGATAGGCGACGACATACAAACTTTTATAAAAGTCATATGTCTCTTTGCGGTAGATGGCGGCGGCGAGATCGCGCGTCGCATACAGAGAGGCGCCGTCCGAACGCAGGATGATACAGGGCGGCATACCATATGCTTCGAGGTCGACGATCTGCGCCCCCTCGCTTTCAACGAGCAGCCCCTTTTCACGCAGCTCGTCGATCACGGGCTGCATTTTATCGATATAAAAACTTTCTCCCGCCCAACTGTCAAAGTGCACGTCGAGCATGTCGTAGATCTTGCCCACGTCCTTGAGGGTAAGTTCTTTAAACCACTCGAAAAGGGCGACGCTCTCCTCGTCTTTATCCTCTATCTTTTTAAAGAAAGCGCGCGCCTCGTCGTTCAGGCTCTCATCCTTTTCCGCCTCTTCGTGAAAGCGCACATACAGGGCATTGAGCGCGCGCAGACCGCCCTTTTCGATATCCTCTCTCTTTCCCCAGCGCTTATAGGCGGAGATCAGCTTGCCGAATTGGGTACCGTAGTCGCCCAAATGATTGATCGCGACAGAAGGATATCCCAAAAATTTGTGCAGCTTATACAGCGCGCTGCCGATCACCGTAGAAGACAGATGCCCTATATGGAAGGGCTTTGCGATATTGACGGAGGAATACTCGATGCAGACGGTCTTGCCCTTCCCCTCGTCTGATGCGCCGTACCTTTCCCTCTTGGAAAGGATCTCGCCGAGCGTCTCTTTCGCCCAAAAAGCGCGGTCTATCTTAAAATTGACGTATCCGTTCACCGCCGACACCTCCGCCACGAGCGGATCGCCGGCGGGATATACACCCTTTATCTCTTCTGCGATGAGCGCGGGCGCCTTGCGCATGCTCTTGGCCAATTTAAAGCAGGGCAGCGCGAAGTCGCCCATCTCCGTGTTCGGAGGAAGGGCGAGCATCGAATAGATCTCGTCTTCGGTAAGTTCTCCCGCCTTGATGTTGGCGGCGATGTGTCTTTTAAAATCCATATCGACCTCTTAACTTTGTTATCCCGATAAGTGTAGCACATTTTCATGATTTTGACAACTTTTTCGCCTTTTGCCCGCCCTTTTATTTTGATTATTTCGCAATTTGTATTATAATAGATAGCGCGCTCAACCATTTGCACATTTGCGCGAAGGAGTATCATATGAAATTAGGCGTTGTGGGACTTCCCAACGTAGGTAAATCGACATTATTCAATGCGATCACGCATGCGGGCGCGGAAGCGGCGAACTATCCCTTCTGCACCATCGAACCCAACGTGGGCGTCGTCGCCGTGCCGGACGAGCGGCTCGACAAACTCGCCGCCCTGTACGACAGCAAAAAGATCACCCCCGCCGTCATCGAATTTGTAGACATTGCGGGGCTGGTGAAGGGCGCCTCCAAGGGGGAAGGGCTGGGCAATAAATTTCTCTCCCATATCCGCGAGGTAGACGCCATCGTGCACGTCGTAAGGTGCTTTGACGACGAAAACGTGACGCACGTCGAAAATACGGTCGATCCCGTGCGCGATATCACGACCATCAACCTGGAGCTCATCCTCGCCGACATGGAAACGGTGCAAAAGCGTTTAGACCGTGCCAAAAACTCCGCCAAGGGGGGAGATAAAAAATTTCTCGCCGAAGCGGAATTTCTGCAGCGGGTGCTCGACTATCTCGGCAAAGAACAGTGCGCGCGCACGATGGCGCTGACCGATGAAGAAAAGGAACAAATGCGCGATCTGTTCCTGCTCACCTCCAAACCCGTCATCTACGCCGCAAATATCTCGGAAAAAGATATGGGCAGGCCGGACGCCGAGCTGCCCTATGTGAAAGCCGTGGAAGCGTTCGCCGCGCAGGAAGGCTCTGAAGTGCTCGTCATCTGCGCAAAGACGGAAGAGGAACTTTCCCAACTGCCTGCAGACGAAGCGCAGATGTTCCTCGAAGAGTTGGGTTTAAAAGAGAGCGGGCTCGACCGCCTCATCAAAAAATCCTATTCCCTGCTGGGGCTCATCAGCTACCTTACGGCGGGCGAAAAGGAAACGCGCGCCTGGACGATCACAAAAGGGACGAAAGCGCCGCAAGCGGCGGGCAAGATCCACACCGACTTCGAAAAGGGATTTATCCGCGCCGAAGTCGTCGATTACGAAACCCTTTTAGAGTGCGGCAGTTACAACGCCGCCAAAGAAAAGGGAAAAGTACGTTCGGAGGGCAAAGATTATGTAATGAAGGACGGCGACGTCGTCCTCTTCCGTTTCAACGTATAGCGATGTTTCCCGGCGCCCCGCAAATTTTTGCGGGGCGCGCTTTTTTCTCCCCGCAGATAGTGCGCGTAAATCAGAAAGCTACAGCGATGCAAAATAAAGGCCCCCTTGACGAGGTCACGAAAGGCGGCCGTTTATGCGTAAACATATATAGGCTTTCCCCTGGGCATCACCGCGGGTGCTTGATCGTGCGGCAAAACAACAGGCTTCCCCCTCAGGGGGAAGCTGTCGCCGCGGGTGACTGATGAGGGAAATGCTCTAAAAATACCTTCAGCCCGAAAAAATACGAAGTTCAGCCCTCATCTTCCAGGCGCACAAGTTCGCCCGCCGCCTGCATGCTGACGCAAGCGCGGCTTGCGCGCCGACGGAGGCATGCAGGCGGCGATTCAAAACAAAAATCCTTCGGCATAGCCGGCAGATATATTTTGACAAAAAATGAAAGTAAAAAAATTTTAAAAAAATACCTTCCTATCGTTGACATTCTCATTTTTATCTAGTATAATCTCGTCTGTTCGACATCGAGGATCGAACAAAAACGACAAAAATAATGTGTTTATCGGAGAACTTGCGGCCGCAGCCGCAACGGTTGATAAGATACGGGTGCGCCCGATTGTGTAAAAGCGATCGGGCGCACCCTTTTTCTGTCCTCCGAAAAACTTTTTTTATAAAATTATTTTAAAATAAGGAGTATGTATGAGACTGATTTTACGTTTCTTGAAACCGCATTGGAAGCTCTGCACCCTCACGATCTTCCTGCTCATCGTAGACGTAGCGGGCGCCCTGATCATCCCGACGCTCGCGTCGCAAATGCTGCGTGAAGGCGAAGCGGGCGTGGCAATGCAGACTCTGATCTATACAGCGATCACTATGGCGGTCGCGGCGATCATATCGGGCGCCGCGGGGATCCTCAGCGGGTACACCTGCGCCGCCCTGGTGGCGCGCGTCGCCAAAGACATGCGCGATGCGCTCTACCGGAAGTCGCTCGACCTCGCCGTCGCAGACTTTAAAACTTTCAGCGTGGCTTCCATGACGACGCGCACGGTATCTGACGTCACCAATATTCAATTCGCGCTGATGAGCAGTCTGCAGATGGTGCTGCCCGTCCCTATCGTGTTTGTCATTTCCCTCATATTGGCTTTCTTGCAGGACTGGATGATGGGGCTCATCCTTTTGGCGGTACTGTTCATCATCACCGTCATTGCACTGATGATCATGCGCAGCGCTTCCCCCCTGTTCCGCAAGCTGCAAAATCTGCTCGATAAGATGAGCACCGTCCTTCTCGAAAATATCACGGGTGTGCGCGTCGTGCGCGCTTTCAATAAAGAGCAGGATGAAAAAGGACGGATGGACGGAGCTTTTTACGACTACGCGTACACTTCCATCAAAGCCAACCGCATGTTCGCCAGCTTAGACGGGCTGTCCTTTTTTGCGGTCAACCTGTTCGTCATATTGGTCTATTCATTCAGCGGCTTCCGCGTAACGGCGGGCGCGTTCGCCGTCGCCGACATCACGGCGCTCGTAGAGTACGCCCTGCTCGCGCTCTTCTATCTGATGATGGCTCAGATGGTCATCCTGACCCTGCCGCGCGCCTTTGAATGCGCGGAACGCGTGCGCACCGTGCTCGATTTTTCGCCGACCATACAAGATCATACGGAAAAGGACGTTTGGTTCCCCGCCTCTCCCGAAAACGTCGTGACCTTTCAAAATGTCGCTTTCCGCTTTGCCGATTCCTCGCTGTATACCCTCAAAAATCTGAACTTCAGCTGCCGGCGCGGCACGACGACGGCGATCATCGGCGGCACGGGCAGCGGCAAATCGACGGTCGCTTCCCTCATTTTGCGCTTCAACGACGTAACGGAAGGAGAACTCTTGCTGGACGGCATCGATATCCGTAAAATGCCGCAAAAACAGCTGCGCGATCATATCGCCTATGTACAGCAGCGCGCCTGGCTGTTTGCGGGCACGATCGCGGAGAATCTCCGTTACAGCAATCCGAACGCAACGGACGAGGAACTTTGGCATGCCCTGAAAGTGGCGCAGGCGGAGGATTTCGTGCGTTCCCTGCCCGACGGGCTGAACTCTTATGTGGCGCAGGGCGGCACCAATTTCTCGGGCGGCCAAAAGCAGCGGCTTTCCATCGCTCGCGCCCTCGTCAAAAAACCCGAACTTTATATCTTTGACGACAGCTTTTCCGCACTCGACTTCAAGACGGACGCAGCGCTGCGCAGGGCGCTCGCCTACGAAACGCAGAACGCCGCCGTGATCATCATTGCCCAGCGCGTGAGCACCATCCTGCACGCGGAACAGATCGTCGTACTCAACGAGGGCGAACCGGTCGGCATCGGCACCCATCAAGAGCTGCTGCTGACCTGCCCCGTCTATAAAGAAATTTACGAATCACAAACAAAGGAGGCGCAAGAACAGCATGTCTGATAAACGTAAAAATGCCGTATCCGCACAGAGCGCGGCAAATAAATCTTCACTGCATAAAGACGCGCCCCAACATGCGCGCCAAACTGCCGCAAGGCTGTTTTCCCAACTCAAGAACCAACGGGCGCGGCTGATCGTCGTCGCCGTTTGCATTGTCATCTATACCGTACTGAATATTTTTACGCCCTATTATAGCGCGGGCGTCATCGACGCTTTGCTCGAGGCTATCGACGCCGCCGTAAAAAGCGGCGCCCCCTTCTCTATCCCTTGGTATCCGCTCGGCAGAGAGATGACCATCCTTTTTTCCATGTATATCCTGCTCGGCATCGTCTACTTTCTGCAATCGCTCTTGATGGCAAGCGTGGCGGAACAGCTCATTCTTACCCTGCGTAAGCAGATCAGCGCAAAGCTCCATAAACTGCCCCTTCGGTTTTTCGACCAAAACAAACCGGGCGAAATTCTCAGCCGCGTCACGAGCGACCTCGACAAGGTTTCCGAAACGCTGCAGACGGGGCTTTTGAAGCTGCTGACCTCGATCGGCACCGTCATCGGCTCGATCGTGTTCATGTTCTGCCTCAATTGGATCCTCGCCCTCATCTTCCTCGCCTTTTCGATCGTCAGCCTGATCATCACCAACTTCGTCGCAAAGCGGAACCTCCTCTATGCCGCCGAAAGGCAGGAGGCGATCGCGTTGCTGACGGGCATCGCGGAAGAATATTACACGGGGCGCGACGTCATCAAGGCGTATAACCATGAAGCGGAGAACGTGGATACCGTATCCTCCTATACCGAATCCGTCCGCGTCGCGGCGCAAAAAACGGACTTTTTGACCAACGCGGTCAATCCCCTCATACGCTTTTTGTCCCGCCTTTCCCAAGCGGTCATCCTGTTGATCGCCTGCGGATGGATGCTCACAGGCGCCATGTCGCTCGGCATTGCGCAGGCGTTCTTCCAATACATCACGCTCGCCGCCGAGCCGCTCACCGAAACGTCGTATATGATCAACTCCCTGCAGTCGGCGCTTGCGTCTGCGGAACGCACTTTCGAATTTTTGGACGAGGAAGAAGAGATCCCCGATACGGCGCATCCCGTCGTTTTGGAGCGCGCCCACGGCGAAATTTCTTTCGAACATGTCAGTTTCGGCTACTTCCCCGACAAGATCCTCATGAAGGATATCAGTTTCACGGCGCACCCCGGGCAAAAAATCGCCGTCGTCGGTTCGACCGGCGCGGGCAAAACCACACTGATCAACCTATTGATGCGCTTTTACGAGGTCAACAGCGGACGTATCACCATCGACGGCGTTCCCACGACCGAACTGACGCGAAGCGGGCTTCGGCATAATTTCGGTATGGTATTGCAGGATACCTGGCTGTTCGGCGGCACCATTGCAGAGAACATCGCCTACGGCAAGCCGAACGCCACGCGCGAAGAGATCGTGCGCGCCGCACAGATGGCGAAAGTCGACTATTTTATCCGCACGATGCCGCAGGGCTACGACACGGTGCTTGACAACGACGCAGGCAACCTTTCCGTCGGGCAGCGCCAGCTTCTCACCATCGCGCGCGTATTCCTGTGCAATCCGCCCATTCTGATCTTGGACGAGGCGACTTCCTCTGTCGATACCCGCACGGAGGCGGAGATCGGCAAAGCAATGCAGGAATTGATGAGCGGCAGGACCAGTTTCGTCATCGCGCACCGCCTTTCGACCATACGCGACGCGAACTGCATCCTGTTCATGGAAAACGGCAACATCATCGAACAGGGCACGCACCGCGAACTGCTCGCAAAGGGCGGGGCGTATGCGGCGCTCTATAACAGCCAGTTTGCTTGATCACACTCTAAGTATCATCCCATAGCGAGCGCCGCGGAGCTTTGCTCCGCGGCGCTTCCTCTCTGCCTGTCCCGATATCGTCCGCCTATCTCTCGCTCTTGCTGACCGACTCGATGGCGACCGACCCGCCCCGCACCGTTTCCATGCGGGAAGCATAGTATTTTTTATAATAGCGGATGATGTCGTCGTTTTCCGATTCCGTCTTGACGCTCTCTAAAATGACGCTCGCCTTATCGTAATCGGAAACGAGAATGCCGAATACCGCCGCCGACCGGAACACTTCCTCCATCTCATCCCTTTTCAGGGAATGCAGTTTGATGAACAAAATTTCCTTCTTGTGGATGGGAAGATCGGTAAAATCCAGCACCTTGATGACCTCTACGCTCCGGTTAAGCTGTTTTTTGATCTGCTCGAAGGTCTTATCGTCCCCCATCAGGCTGATGGTCATGCGCGATACGGTGGGATCCTCCGTCTCGCCCACGGTCAGGCTCTTCAGATTGTATGACTTCCCCGAAAACAAGCCGGAAATTTTGGCAAGCACGCCCACGTCGTTTTCCACATACAGCGAGATCCAGCGCTTTTTCATGGCCTGTTGCATCTTATTTGCCCTCCTTTTTGAATTCCGTGACCATTTCCCGTGACCATTTCCGAAAGGGCGTTGCCGCCCGGCACCATGGGGAGTACATTGCTCTCCCTATCGATGATAAACTCGATGACGGTGGGCGCATTCCCGCATTTTTCCGCCCTGTCGAATGCGGCGGCGATCTCCTCCCGGTCCGTAACGCGGATTCCCTCGATGCCGTAACTTTCCGCCAGCTTGACAAAATCCGGTATATACGGCGGACAGGAAGCGTTCGGGGCGGAACACCACGCCCCGCAGCTCTTTCTCTTGCGCAGGCAGGTGCATGAATATCTGCCGCCGTAAAACATTTCCTGCCATTGACGCACATTGCCCAAATAACTGTTATTGAGGATGCACACGATGAGCGGGATCTCCTGGCAGACCGCCGTCGCCAATTCCTGTATATTCATTTGAATGCCGCCGTCGCCCGAAATGCACACGACGGGCATATCGGGGCAGCCGAGTTTGGCGCCGATGGCGGCGGGCAGCCCGAATCCCATCGTACCGAGCCCGCCCGAGGTGAGCACTTTGCTCTTTCCCTTCAATTCCAAAAACTGCGTCGTCCACATCTGGTTCTGCCCCACGTCCGTCGTGACGATCACGTCGCGATAGCGGCGGTTGATCTCATCGATCACATCTTTCGGGGTAAGCGCGTCTCCGCCGTCCTGTACTATGGGCTTTTCCTTTTTGAGCGCGTTGAGTTTCCCGATCCACCCCGCCGTATCGTATTTTTGGGGCGGTACGATTTCGGCAAGTTTGACGAGCGCTTCCCGCGCATCCGCCACGATGGGCACATCCACGACGATGTTGCGGGAAATGGAAGATGCGTCGATATCGATATGCACGATCTTCGCATTTTTGGCAAACTCCTCGATCTTGCCCGTGATGCGGTCGTTGAAGCGCGTCCCCACCGAAAAGAGCAGATCGCACTCAGAAACGGCGGTATTCGCCGCCGCACAGCCGTGCATGCCCATATTGCCGAGATACAGCGGATGATCGGTCGGGATCGCCCCTTTGCCCATGATCGTCGTGACGACGGGCACCTGCACCTTTTCGAGCACCGCGGCGAGCGCTTCGCCGCCGCGCGCGATATTCACCCCGCCGCCGATCATAAAGAGCGGCCTCTTCGCCGCCGCGAGCATTTCCGCCGCCTTTTTCAGCTGCCCCATATGCACCCCCGCCGACGGCTTATAGCTGCGCATGCTCACTTCCTGCGGGTATTCGTCCGAGCCGAGCGCATTCTGAATATCTTTGGGAAAATCTACCACGACCGGTCCCGGCTTGCCCGTGCGCGCGATATAAAACGCCTCCTTGATGATGCGGCCGAGATCTTCCCGCCGCCGCACGGTCACGGCATACTTACAGATACTGCGGCAGATCCCGACGATATCCACCTCTTGAAAGGCGTCGTTGCCGATCAAGTGGGTAGGCACCTGCCCCGTAAAGCATACCAGCGGCACACTGTCGTAATTGGCGGTCGCAATGCCCGTTACGAGGTTGGTCGCCCCCGGCCCGCTGGTCACCAGACACACGCCCGTTTTGCCCGTGGCGCGGGCATACCCGTCCGCCGCGTGTACCAAGCCCTGCTCATGGCGGGGCAGCACGACGTTAAACGCCGTCTCGCCGTACAGCGCGTCGAAAATATCGATCGCCATGCCGCCGGGGTAGGCGAACAGAGTGTCCACCCCCTCCTCTTTGAGCGCCTTTACAAACAGCTGCGTTCCTTTTATTTTCATATTTGCTTACCTCCCGATCGTTTCCGCACCGCGCGCGGCGGAGGATCCGATGTCCCCGCGCGCCGTGCGCGATCGGTTTTTCTCTTTTTCCTTTTTTTAAATCTCATTCCTCTCCGCGCAAAGTCTTGGCGCCATCCGTCCCGCAGGAAGTGCTCGCCATCCGGCGCTTTCCCGCCCCTGCGGCAGTAAAACAAAACCGCCCTGAACAGCTTTCAGCTGCTCAGGGCGGCGAATAAACCGTGTTACCACCTGAATTCGGAAAAACTTCCGCGCTCTGCCCGATGCGGACGCACATATTCCGCGCGTCGATATCGGTTCCCTCGTAACGGCGGGAAAAAGCCGTCGAAGCCTACTCGGATATCCTTTGGGTCCGCCGCTCGGGGGCTACCTTCCGCCGCGCCTTCCGCGAGAGCTTACACCGGCCGCTCCCTCTCTTTGCCGAATTGCGCGGGTACTCCTCCCCGTCTCTGCGTTTATATCTGAATTGCTGTTATCATACCATACATTCCGCCCTTTGTCAACTTTTTTTTAAAAATTTTCTGCCAATCCCTTGACACATCCTTTTTCGCGCGCTATACTTAATACAATTAATACAGATTATACACTTAATACAGGTATTGTCCGATGTTGATCCGATTAAAGGGAAAAAAGAATATTTACGAAGAGATCGTAGAAGACTATACCCGCTATATCCGCACGGGCGTCCTCGCGGAGGGAGAAAAGCTCCCCTCCTGCCGCGCCTTGGCGAGCGAATTGGGCATTAATCCCAATACGGTCGAGCGGGCATATGCCGAACTGGAACGGCAGGGATTGGTGCGCACCATCCCCAAAAAGGGGGCGTTTGTCGCGCTGTCGGGCGACGGGCGGGCCGCGCTGCGCGAGGAAGCGGCACGCCAGCTGCGCGCCTGGAAAACGGCGGGGCTGCAGCGAGAAGAACTGGCCGCTTTGGCGGACAAAATATATAGCGAAAAGACGGAGGAAAGCAATGATCGAACTCAATAATTTACAAAAATCCTTCGAAGAAAAGCGGGTGTTGGACGGGATCGGGCTCACCATCCCGAACGGCAGTATTTTCGGCTTGGTCGGCATCAACGGCGCGGGCAAATCGACGCTGCTGCGCCTCATGTCCGGCGTACTGCGCGCGGACGGCGGCAGCATCCTCTTCGACGGCGAGGAGATCTTTGAAAACGAACAAAAGAAGCGCGAACTGTTTTTCCTGCCCGACGATCCCTTCTATACGACGGGCACGACGGCGGAAAAGCTCATCGATCTGTACAGCACTTTTTATAATTTTGATCAGAACGTATTCGCGGAATTCGAACAAAAATTCAGCATACGCCGCAAAGTGCCCATCCGCAATTTTTCCAAGGGAATGAAGCGGCAGCTGTTCATCGCCATCGCGCTCGCCTGCAAGCCCCGCTATCTGCTGTTAGACGAGGCGTTTGACGGACTGGATCCCCTCGCGCGCTTAGAATTCAAGCGGGGCCTGATCGACCTCAATGAAGAGATGAACTGCACTGCGATCATCTCCAGCCATTCCCTGCGGGAATTGGAAGACATCTGCAGCGGTTTTGCCCTGTTAGACGGCGGCAAAGTCGCCGATGCGGGCGATCTTCAGGGGGCGCTCGAAAGGGTCTGCAAATTCCAAGTTGCCCTTCCTCATGAGGCCAGACGGGAAGATTTCCCCTTCGATTGTCTCTCTTTCGAGGCGACGGGAAAAGTGGCAAAGCTGATCGTCCGCGGCGACAGGGAAGAGATCGTCAAAAAACTCGAAGCGCTTTCTCCCCTGTTTATCGAAGAGATCCCCGTGGATTTCGAAGAATTGTTCCTGTGCGAAGTCAAGGCGAGGGGGTATCTGCAATGATCAAATTTATACGTTATGAACTCAAACGCAATTTGCTGCCCATGGTGATCTTTACGGCGATCGCCTGCCTGATCGTCGGCATCATGAATACCTTATCGGACACCTATTACTATTATGACTTTCCCAACGAAGTCCGCGTGAGAAGCGCCCTCCTCTCTACGCCGACGGTCATCTTCGCCATTCTGTGCGTCATCGTGCCCATCCTGCAATTTTCCTTCCGCATGAAGTCGCGCGGGGCCGATCTTTGGTACTCCCTGCCCGTCAAGAGGGAAAAACTCATGCTCGTGCGCACCCTGGCGGGGCTGCTGCTCGCCGTTATCCCCTTTACCGTCTCCTATTGGTTCGGCTTTTTTATCCTGCTCGGGCGCACCAACTATTATGTGCTGCACGGCTATCTGCTCTATTACCTCGCGCTGCTGCCGCTCGGCGTCCTGCTGTTCGGCATCTATTCCTTCCTCTTCTCGCGCGCCAATACGGTATGTGACGGGATCATTTTCATGATCGCCTGGACGTTCATCTTCATGATGCCCTTCCTGTACATGTCTATGCACAACATAACGTATTCCAGCCAAATCAACGGCTGGCAGGAATTTACACCTTTCGGCATGCTCTATTATGTAGAACAATGGTTTGACGACTATATCTGCGGCAGCTACGGTTACGCCGTCCATGCCCCTGCCCTCCGATCGCTGGCGTGGCTCATCCCCATCGCCGCCGCCGAGGGGATCGGCGCGTATGCAGGGCTATTTTTGACGGCGCGCGGTCAAAAAGCGGAAAACAGCGAGCAGCTCTCCTCTTCCCTTTGGGGATATAAAGTGTTCATTCCCCTGTATGTATTCATGTTCGGCGGCTGCCTCGACGTCACCGACCTGCAGCTCTGTCTCCTCTGGGGCGCGATCCTGCTCGTCGGCGGATATGTGAGCTACATCGCCTACCGCCGGTCCTTCCGCTTGAAGCTGTGCGACGTCCTCTCCCTCCTGATCTCCTTTGCCGCCGGCATCGGTTTTTCTCTCCTCGGCCATTATGTGTTCTGAATAGCTTTCACAGGCTTTCAGATGCACTTACCGGTTAAAATACGCTCCTTGCCCTTTTAAAGGGCGAGGGGGATCAGGGTACTTCGCCCGCTTACCCCCCTTGCCTTCCCCCGTTGGGGGAAGCCTTTTTTGTTTACTTTGCCGCCTTTCGTGACAGCCGAATGAGGAGCCCTTTTTCTGCCCGTCGGCTCAAAGCCCCTATTGCCCCGCAGCGATTGCGGTGGCTTGGATATACAAAAAGAGAGCTTCTCCCAGGAAAAGCTCTCTTTTTGATGATATTTTCCTTTCAGCGCAGCGCCGCCTCGCGCATGCGGTCGAGCTGCTGCAGCATATCCTCCACCAATTTGCGCTGCGTCCGCGCACGGTCGAGATTCTGCCCCGGCCGCACCGTGCGGAAATAGACGTCTCCCTCCAAATAATCGGTCAAAAAGCGCATGCCGCATTCATAGGTCATGAGCACTGCGCCCACGGGCAGCATTGCCCGTTCGGCGGGCGTGATCGATTCTCCCACCGCAGAGAGATATCCATCCAAATACGTTTCATACAAATCGTAGCGGAAATTCACCTTGGAAAGGTCGGGTTCATCCTCCGCCGCGGGATTGCATCCGAACCGGATACTGTCGCCGAAGTCATAGCACAGCGAGCCGGGCATCACGGTATCGAGGTCGATGACGGCAAGCCCTTTGCCCGTAGCGTTGTCGATCATCACGTTATTCAGTTTTGTGTCGTTGTGGGTGACGCGCAGCGGGATTTCCCCCGAAGCGATCTTATCCACGATCTCGCCGCAAAGATAGCTGTGCTCCTTGAACCACGCGATTTCTTCCGCAACCTCCATCCGCCTGTCGCAAACGTCCTTTTCCACGGCGCGCAGAAAATTGGCATAACGTACCCGCGTATTGTGAAAGTCGGGCAGCACTTCATACAGCTGCGACGCATCGAAATCCGCCAATAAATTGGCAAAATTGCCGAAGGCGACGGCGCTCTCATAAAAGTCCTTGGGATCGCGCACGATCTGATAGGTCGTCGCATCTTCGATAAATACATATACGCGGAAGTAATTTTCCCCGTCAAAATAATAGCTCTCTCCCTTTTTGGTGCGCACGATACTCAGGCATTCCCGCATGGGATCCCCGCCCCGTGCCAGCACGCTCTTGCGGCAAAAATCGGTCACGAGCGCGATATTGTGCATCAGCTTGCCCACCTCCGGAAACAGCCGATGGTTGATGCGCTGCAGAATATAATGCACTTCCCGCCCGTTTTCCCGTACCGTCAGCTTGTAGGTATCGTTGATATGCCCCTCGCCGTAGCGCACGCATGCGGCATACTCGCCTGCGATCGCAAATTGCCCGCAGATGTTCTCAAAATCAAATTCCCTTTCCATGGTCTTTCTCCCGTGATCGCCGCGCTCCGGCACGGCTTCGATTCGTATTGTATCATATCCACCTGCAAAAGTCAATCAGGAAAAAGCGCCGCTTTTTTAAGAAAAGACGCGCTTTTCCATTTATTGGACGATTCTTTCCGTCGCGGGGCCGCCTGCCCGCAAAAAAACCGCTTTCGCCAACATCCGCCCGCATTCCGTATCGGATCTCTTGCGGATTTCTCCCCTTTCTGCTTGACGCCTGAGGCTTCCGCATGCTATACTGTGTATATCCCCCCAGGGGGGATATGGAGATGATTTTTATGGAAGAACATCGTCACACACATACAAAAGCGGCGCTCCACCGTTTGGCGCGCGCGATCGGGCACATGAACGCCGTCAAAACCATGATCGAATCGGGGCGCGACTGTGCCGAGATCCTGATCCAGCTCTCCGCCGTGCGCGCAGAAATCGCCGGCGTCAGCAAGGTCATCCTGAAAGATCACATCGATCACTGCGTCGTCGATGCCGTTCAAAGCGGCGACGAAGAACGCATCCGCCGCCTCAAGGATGCCGTCGACCGGCTGCTATGAATAAAAATCGCACGGGCATCTGCCTCGCCGTACTCGCGGCGGCACTGTACGCGATCAATGCGCCCCTTTCCAAGCTGTTGCTCGCGCACCTGCCCCCGACGCTGACGGCGGGCTTTCTGTATTTGGGGGCGGGGCTGGGCATGGTCGTCATCGCATCGGCGCGCCGCCTGCGCAAAGTTTCCAGGCCGGAAGCCCGCCTTACGAAGGCGGAACTGCCCTTCACCCTCGCGATGATTTTGCTCGACATCGCCGCGCCCGTCTGCCTGCTGTTCGGCCTGCGCGCGACGACGGCGGCAAACGCTTCCCTGCTCAACAACTTCGAGATCGCGGCGACGGCGGTCATCGCGCTCGCCGTCTTTCGGGAAGCGATCAGCCCCCGCCTTTGGGCGGGCATCCTGTTCGTCACCCTTTCCTGCCTGCTGCTTTCCTTTGAAGATCTCGCGAGCCTCCGCTTTTCGTACGGTTCGCTGCTCATCCTGTTGGCTTGCGTCTGCTGGGGATTCGAAAACAACTGTACGCGCAAAATTTCTTCCAAAGACCCTTTGCAGATCGTCCTGTTGAAGGGCATCTTTTCAGGGCTCGGTTCCCTCGTTATCGGCCTGTGCATCGGCGAACGCGTCACCGTTCTGTGGAGCGTATTTGCCGCTCTCGGCGTCGGATTCGTCGCTTACGGGCTGAGCATCTTTTTCTATGTATACGCCCAGCGCCTGCTCGGCGCGGCGCGCACGAGCGCCTACTATGCCATAGCGCCCTTCATCGGCGTCCTGCTCTCCTTTGCCCTCTTCCGCGAGGCGCCCCCTTACACCTATTTCATTGCCCTCGCGCTGATGATGGTCGGCGCCTGGCTCTGTTCGCAAGACAAACCGCTCTTCCGCAAAAAAATGCCGCCGCCCGATACCGGCGGCGATCCTCCCGATCATTGACAGAGCGGCGGGGCGCTGCCAAGAGGGCGCCCCGCCGCTTATATTTTGCTTATATTTTTATGAATTTCTCTTTTGAACGAGTTCGATCGCCTCTTTTCCCGTCATGTGCTCTACCGACATCTCCAGCACGCACAGGATCGCCCGCTCCCTTTCGATTTCCGCGGCGCGCTCCCCGTCGCCCGCTTCGGGGCAATATTTGCGGGCGAGCCGATCGATCGCCCCGTCGATCTCTGCCCGCTCCTGCAAGACGCGCACCCTGCCGAACGCGATGACGCTCCTGAAATAAGTGGTAAACGCCTCCGGAACGACCTCGTCGCGGTCGATCACGCAAAAACTTGCCTTGTCGCAGCGGCGCAGCGCATCCAGCTTGTGCCCGCTCTTTGCGCAGTGGAAGTAAATCTTCCCCTCCCGATAGACGTAGCTGAGCGGCACCGCATACGGGTAACCGCCGTCGCCCGCCACGGCGAGCACGCCCGACGTTCCCCTTTCCAAAATCTTTTCACACTCTGCGGCGGGCAGCGCCTGCCGCTTTCTCCTCATTTCGCGGAACATATTTCCTCCCCGCGCGCTATGCGGTCGCCGCGGCCTCCGCGCCCTCCGTCTGCTCTTCCGCCTCGTCCGCTGCGGGCGCCGAAGGCGTTTGCTCTTGTGCCGCCCGCGGCTTGCTTGCCGCCGCTCTTTCTCTCTTTTCTTCTCGGGTATGCCCCGCATCGCGCTCCGCTTTCTCTTCCTCGGCGGACGCCTCCGTGAGGAATGTCATTTTCTTTTGGTATACTTCCTCGTATTTTTGCACCATCGCCGCGCGCACTCTGTCGCTAAGCGCCTGCGCCTTTGCCTTGAGAGAACCGCCCTCTTCCGGCTGTACGGCGGGCAAAATATGCAAGATCACTTTCTTTTGCATGCGGAACAAGCGGCGCAGACGGGTCTGCCGAAATTCGATGAACATCGGCAGGACGGGCACGCCGAACTTTACCGCAAAACGGAAGGCGCCGATCTTAAACGGGCGCACCTTTTCATAGCGATACCAAAGTGCATGTTCGGGATAAAAATTGACGATCTTGCCCCTTTGCAGCAGCGAGCCTACCGTCGTCTGCAAATTTTCGAGGTCTTTGACCGTCGTTCCGACCGGCAAAAAACCGCCCGCTTTGAAAATGCGCCCCGCCCAGCCCCTTTTCAGCAAATAAAAGGAACCGGTATGATAGGAGCGGAACCCGCCGAGGGCGAGTTTGACCATCAGCGTGTCCATTTCGTGTACATGATTGCATACCGAAACGGCGCCGCCCTTCACGGCACGCAAATTTTTTCTCCCTTTGACGCGAAAACCGTATGCAAAAAACGTGTAAATCGTGCCGAAAACGCGCACCGCGGGGATCAGGAAAAATCGCCGCAGCCGCTCGCCCGGCGTCTTGGTAAGGTAGCGGTATCCGCCCCCGATGTCGCGCGCGTCGGCAGTGCGGTGCTCCTCATTCAGATCGCGGTCGAACTGCCCCTTCTTTTCGTATTCGATCTCTTTGTTTCTGTATTTTTTCGTCATGTGCCCCACCTCCGATCTCGAGGCCGTTTGTAATGGTTTTCCATTACATATTGTAACATATGACGCAAAAAAAATCAATGTTAAACGCTTTTCTTTTCAAAAAATTTATAACGATTTGACAACTTTTCTTGCCCATTATTCCAGCCCCTCCATTTCGTCGAGGGTCAGCAGGAATCCCGGCAAAAAATTTTCCATAAAATAGGCGAGGCAGGGCATGTTCCTCTCCTTCAATTCGCGCTCGATGCTCTCCTTCGCCCGGTTGAATTCCGCGTTGCCCGCCTTGCACTCTTCAAGGCACTTGATGTAAGCGGACAGTTTGTCCGCCGCCTTGGCCAATTTATATTCATAACTGCCCTTATCTGCCAGCACATAGGGAGAAAGGCTGTCTTTCAGGGGATCGGGCAGCATCGAAAGCAGCCTGCCGCTCGCACGGTCCTCGATCTCCCCGTACGCGCCGCGCATCTGCGCGTTATAATATTTGATGGGGGTGGGCAGATCCCCCGTCATCACCTCGCTGCACTCGTGATAGAGGGCATACAGCACCGTCTTTTCCACGTCGGGCGCGTTTTTGCAGATCTCCCTGTCGATGAGGGCGAGCGCGTGCGCAAGTACGGCGACCTCGTACGAATGTTCCATCACGTTCTCTTCCCGCGAAGAGCGCATCAAAGACCACCGCCGGATATACTTCATCCTGTCTAAAAAAGCGTAAAAATTGTACATGTTTTCCCTCTCCTTGCAATGTTCCTGTATTGTATCATATTTTTTCGTTTATTTCAATTGACTTTTGCCCCCGTTTATATTATAATTTCTGCGGAATCGGCAAAAAGCCGTTTTCCGTGCGTTTGCGGGCGCTGCCCGCCCCACCCAAGATCGCGCCGTTCCCGCAGGGGAACGCGTGAAATAAAATTTCATATCCGCCGGGGGTGCCGTAAAAAGCTGAGATTATACCCTTTGAATCGGGCAAGGTAATACTTGCACGAAAGCTGCAAAGACGATAGATCGGCGCGCCCTTTTTCGGGTGCGTTTATTTTTTATCCACATCGGCGGAAAACCTGAAAGGAGGTTTTATGTTTCTTCACAACCTGCTCGAAGTGAGCGAGCAAACCACCGATATCATCACCTACATCACGATCGGCGTATTGGCGGTTCTGGCGATCATCATCGTCGCGGTATGTATCGGCAACCGCAAGCATAAGTTCGACACCAAGTCTCTCGCCTATGCGGCGGTCTGCCTGGCAACGTCCTTTGTGCTCTCCTTCATCAAAGTGCAGCCCGTGCCCAACGGCGGCTCGATCACGCTGGCAAGCTGGGTACCCGTGCTCATCTATGCCTACGCCTTCGGCGCGCCCAAAGGATTTTTGGTCGGCATCATCTTCGGCATCCTGAACTTTATTTCCGGACCCTATATCCTGACACCGTTCACCTTTGTGCTCGACTACGTCCTCGCCTTTGCGATGGTGGGGCTGATGGGCTTTTCGCGCAAATTCAGCAAATCCCTTCTCACCAACGTCATGCTCGGAACCGTGCTCGCCGTCGTGGGCAGGTTTATCATGCACCTTATTTCGGGCATGATCTATTTTGCGGAAGACGCCATTTGGGTCGATCTGCCCACTCCCAACGCCTTTGTATATTCTCTCATCTACCAGCTCGTTTACATCCCTGGCGATGCGGCAATTATCCTCATCGTTCTGGCGATCCTCGTCAAAACGAACGTCTTGCAGACGCTGCTGCACATGATGCGCCCGAGCGAATTTCCGTCCGCCCAGAAGGCTTCGGCAGACCAAAGCGACGCGGCTCCGAAAGCGGATGCAGACGTAAATGCGCCCGAAGAGCCCTCCTCCGATACAGCGCACAAAACGGAATAATTTCCGCTCGCTCTTTGGCGGCGGAATGCGCGCAAATTAAACAAAAAAACCACCGGCTTGCCGGTGGTTTTTTAACTTCAAGCTGTCAGTTTCTCACTGCCGCCGGCGCGCAAGCCGCGCCAATGGCGGTCTGCCTGTCATGCACTTGTCAAATTTTTTCTCTTCCCCCGCGAGGGAGAACCGCTCGGACATTTTTCTTCTTGTCTTCCCTCGGACGAGAGACGCGCTCGTATATTTTTCTTCTTGCCTTCCCACGCCGGGGGAAGGGGGACCGCTTGCGGTGGATGAGGGGCTATACTTCCCTTCCCCCATCGGCCGCCTTCGGCGATAGCTTTCCCCTGAGAGGAAAGCCTAATATGTTTACCGCATAATATTCGCTTTTCGTGCCGCCCAATAAGGGAAGCCTCCGTTTTTTACCCGAAGGCATTTCACCGAACCCCGCAGCGATCGCGAGGAGGAGCAAAAAGCGCCCTGTGCATGCACGGGCGCTTTTTTCATATCTTTCAGCGGTTAAAGTTTGTCTGGTTCCCCCGCTCGCTGTTCGGCAAGCCGATCCCCTTTTCTCTGCCCGCTTGTATGCAGGCGATCAGCCACACCATATTGCGGGCAAGGTTGCGCATCGTCTGCGCTCCCTCCGCGTCCCGCTCTCCTTCCGACGGGCGGAACACCTGATTCCAGTAACTCGACGAAACGATGGACATCTCCGATATGGTAAAGTATTTGTTCATCACATCCATCGTCGCGCACGAGCCCGCCCTCCGCAGAGAAGAAATGGCGGCGGCAGGTTTAAATGCAAAGGCATATTTGCCCGCATAAAAAGCCCTGTCGAGCACGGCGAGCACCCGCGCCGACGGATGCGCATAATAGACGGGCGTACCGAACACAAAGCCGTCCGCGCCCTTCGCCTTTTCGATCAATTCGTTGACGACGTCGCCCCCGATCGCGCATTTTTTGAGCTGTGCGCATTTCCCGCACGCGATGCAGTCGTTGACAGGCTGCGCGCCGAGATCGACGATCTCATATTCCGCGCCCAATTCGGTAAAAATTTTCCCCATCTCTTCGAGCGCCGCGCGCGTGTTGCCCCTTTTCGGGCTTCCGTTGACCATCAAAATTTTCATTTTCGTAAACCTCCGATTCTTTCTGTTGCGGGCGGCGCGCGATGCGCGCCGCCGTATTTTATATCATGGAAAAGATCTCTCCGATCTTGCCGTCGATAAAGGTCACGCCCCGCATATCTTTGGCGGGCGCCCCTTTATTCACCACGACGACGTTTTCCCCGCGGAAAAAGTCGATCAGCCCCGCCGCGGGATAAACATTGAGCGAAGTGCCGCCGATGATCAAATTATCCGCGCGCTTGATCGCCTCGACCGCCCCTTCTACGACCTCCTCGCGGAGCGGCTCGCCGTACAGCACCACGTCCGGCTTGACGATCCCGCCGCACGCGCAGCGCGGCACGCCGCTGCCCTTTATGATGCGCTGTACGGGGTAAGGCATGCCGCATTTGGTGCAAAAATTGCGGTAAATGCTACCATGCAGTTCGAATACGTTCTTGCTGCCCGCTTTCTGATGCAGCCCGTCTATATTCTGCGTGACGACGGCGGCGATATGCCCCTCTTTTTCCCATTCAGCAAGTTTATAATGCGCCGCATTGGGCAAAACGTCCGTCACCAGCATCTTCTCCCGATAAAAGGCGTAAAACTCGTCGGGATAGGAACGGAAAAACTCGATCGACAGCATCGTTTCAGGCGGGTATTTATATTTCTGGCTGTACAGCCCGTCCTTAGAACGAAAATCGGGAATGCCGCTCTCCGTGCTCACGCCCGCCCCGCCGAAAAATACGGCGCGCTTAGAATTTTTGATCAGGTTCCGCAGATTGACGATATCTCTTTCTTGCGCCATTTTATGTCCTCCCCTTTATTTTAAACGGCCTCTCCTCTTTCTCTTCTTCTCTCCGGCGCTGCCGCCCACAAAAGCATCGCCGATGCCATCGGCGATGTCCCCCTCCGTCACGACGAGCAAGACGACAAAGAGCACCACAAAGAATGCCGCACAGAATGCGAGGTTCATCTTGTGGCGCACGTCGCCGCCCAGCCAAACGTAGAAAAATTCGCCGAACAGCAGGATAAACAGGAACAGCAGTACGAACGCCCCTTCGCGAAGGGCAAGCCCCGCACCCCAGTTGCAAAAACACGCGATCGACAGCGCGAGCGTGCCGGCAGCCACCGCGCCCGCCGCGATCTTCTGCCAGCGCGCGCAGACGCCCGTGCCCGGATATTGCAGCAGCGCATTGCACAGCGAAATGCCGTATGCGAGCAGCAGCGTCGGAAAATTCCAGAAAAACAAGCTGTCAAAGCGGCAGAAGTAGATGCCGACCGCAAAGCCGGACGCCGCCGAAAAGAGGATGGGAAACAGCCAAAGCCCGTCTAAAAAGTCTTTCGAATTGCATATGATGTAACCGATAAATGCGCCGATCCCCAAAACGAGGGCGAGCGCCAAATTCCACTGCCATGTGAGGAAACCCGATAAAAGGTACGCGGCAAAAAAGGCGCTCAGCCCCGCCGCCTGCTGCCCGAACAGCTTCCATGCCAAGTGTCCCATGATCCCTCCTTTTCGATATTATAACACAAATGAAGAAACCTTTCAAGCGGCCCGCGAAATATTTGTCTTTTTTGCTTTTTCGGGCGTTTCGTTTCTGATTTTTTGAATAACGCGTGCGACGGATCGGCCCCGCGTACTGCCGGCGCTCGATGTGTGCCCGCGGCGCAACGTTCGGGCCGCGCGTTTTTATCAAAAGGAGGCATTTGCCGCAATTTGCGGCAAATGCCTCCTTTCTTGCCTTTTAAGCCGGATCGAACTGAGAATTGTACAGATCGGCATAAAAACCGTTCTTTGCCAAAAGTTGCTCGTGATTTCCCTTTTCGATGATGTCGCCGTCCTTCATCACGAGGATCAGATCTGCATTTTTGATGGTCGAAAGCCTGTGCGCGATGATAAAGGATGTGCGTCCCTCCGTCAATTTATCCATGGCGCGCTGGATCAGCACTTCCGTGCGGGTATCGACCGAGCTTGTCGCTTCGTCCAAGATCAGCATGGGCGCATTCTCGATCATGGCGCGCGCGATAGTCACCAACTGTTTCTGCCCCGCCGAAAGATTCGCCTTGTCGTCGAGCACGGTGTCGTATCCGTTCGGCAGGGTCATCACATAGTGATGCAGGCCGACAGCCTTGCACGCCCGTATGACCTCTTCCTCCGTCACGTTCTCCTTGCTATATATGACGTTCTCGCGGATGGTTCCTTCAAACAGCCAAGTATCCTGCAGCACCATGCAGAACAAATCGTGCACGTTCTCGCGGGTGAGTTCGTTCGTCGGAATTCCGTCGATTTTAATACAGCCGCCGTTCACTTCGTAGAAGCGCATCAGCAGGTTGACCATGGTGGTCTTGCCCGCGCCCGTCGGGCCTACGATCGCGATCTTCTGCCCCGCTTTCGCCTCGGCGGAAAAGTCGTGAATGATGACCCTGTCCTCGTCGTACCCGAAGCGGACGTGTTCGAAAGTGACGTCCCCCTTCACCTTTTCTGGAGAGAGGTATGCCGTTTTGCCGCTCTCGTCCGCAAGCTGCGGCTCATCTAAGAATTCGAATACCCGCTCGGAAGCGGCGGCGGCCGTCTGCATGCTGGTGAACGCCTGCGCCAGCTGTGACAGAGGCGAAGTGAACAGCCGAACGTACAGTGTGAACGCGACGATGGTGCCGAAGCCTTCGACGTTGCCGTTGACGAGCAGAACCGCGCCGACGACGCACACCGCCACATATCCGAGGTTGCCGATGAACGCCATGAGCGGCTGCATCAGCCCCGAAAAGAACTGCGACTTCCAAGCGCTCGTATACAGCTTATAATTGATATCGTTAAAGGTCTTTTTGACCATATGCTCGGCATTGTATGCCTTGACGACGTTGTGCCCCGCATACGATTCCTCGATGTGCCCGTTGATATCGCCCAGGTATGCCTGCTGCCGCGCGAAGTATTTTTGCGACTTGCCCATAATGAGGAAGGTGAACGCAAAACCGACCAAGCTCGCCGCGATGGCCGTCAGCGCCATGATCCAGTTGGTCACAAACATCATGATGATGCTGCCGATGAGCATAACGACCGCCGTAACGAAGGTCGTAACCGATTGGTTGAGGGTCTGGCCGATCATGTCCACATCGTTGGTGACGCGCGAGAGCACGTCGCCGATGGAGTGGGAATCGAAGTATTTGAGGGGCAAAAGGTTGATCTTTTTGGAAATCTCCGTGCGCAGCGCCTTGGAGTTCTTCTGCGTGACCGTAGCCATGATCAGCCCCTGCACATATGAACAGATCAGCCCTGCGACGTAGATGCCGACGAGGAAGAAGCATAGGTAGATTACCCGCTGCATATCCATTTCGTACAAGCCGGGAATATTGTCGCGGATAAAAGAGCCCTGTATAACATCCGTCAGATCGCTGAGAACGTTCGGGCCGACGAGGTTGAGCACCGTGCCCGCGACCGCAAACACGAGCGCGACGATGATGGGAATGAGGAAGGGCTTGACGAACAGAATCAGCTTGCCCATTGCCTTTTTGAAGTCCTTCGGCTTTTCCGCTATGCGCGGACCGGGACCGTGCGGGCCGCGGCGCACGGGCGGACGGTTGGTTCTTTCTTCACTCATGCGCGATCACCTCCCATCGAATTTTCCAGTTCCTCCGCAGACAGCTGCGAATAGGCGATCTCGCGGTACACCTCGCAAGATTGCATCAGCTCGTCGTGTGTGCCCTTGCCGACCACCTTGCCTTCGTCGAGCACGACGATGAGGTCGGCGTCGCGAATGGTACCGATGCGCTGGGCGACGATGAGCGAAGTCGCCTCGCCCGTCTCCTCTTTCAGCGCCGTGCGCAGCAGGCGGTCCGTCTTATAGTCGAGCGCGGAGAAGGAATCGTCGAAGATATAAATTTCGGGGCGGCGGCAGACGGCGCGCGCGATCGCGAGGCGCTGTTTCTGCCCGCCCGAAAAGTTGGTGCCGCCCTGCGCCACATGCGCATGGTAGGTGTCGTCTTTCTTTTCGATGAAGTCGGTGCCCTGCGCCACGCGCACGGCCTCCTTCACGTCGTCGAGGGTGTATTCCGTGCCCTCCTTTTCGCCGTAGGCGACGTTGCTCTCCACCGTACCCGAGAACATGACGGCGCGCTGCGGAACGTAGCCGATCTTATCGTGCAGGGCGCGGAGGGTGTAGTCCTTCACGTTCACGCCGTCGACCAGAACCTCCCCTTCCGTCGCGTCGTAGAAGCGGGGAACGAGGTTGATCGCCGTCGATTTTCCGCTGCCCGTAGAGCCGATGAAGGCGACCGTCTGCCCCTTTTCCGCCTTGAAACTGACGTCGTGCAGGACATATTCGCTCGCGTCGGGGTACTTGAAGGATACGTTTTTAAACTCGACCGTGCCGACGGGCAAGCCTGCGGGCGAAGCGGTGAACGTGCCGTCTTTGATGGTCGATTCGGTATCGAGCACTTCGCAGATACGCTTGACGGATACCATCGCGCGGGGCATGATGATAAAGATCATCGCCAGCATCATGAACGCCATGACCACTTGCATCGCATAGCCCGAGAACGCCGCCATCTGCCCGAACAGTTCCGAGCGCTCCGCCGCCGTGGGCAGTGCGTCGATGAGGTACGCGCCGATCCAATAGATGGCGAGGGTCAACCCGCTCATGAGCATCGTCATGACGGGACTCATGACCGCCATCGCGCGGGATGTGAACAGCTGTGTTTTGGTCAGCTCGCCGTTCGCGCCCTCAAATTTCGCCTCCTGATACTGTTCGGCATTATAGGCGCGCACAACGCGCACGCCCGTCAGATTTTCGCGCGTGACGGCGTTGAGGTTATCCGTCAGCTTCTGCACGCGGCGGAACTTCGGGAACACGACGAGCAACAGAAGCAGCATCATCACGACCATGATGATGACGGCCGCCGCCGTGACGACCGACCACTGCCAGTTGTAGGCGAGGATCTTGCAGATCGCCCACACCGCGAGAATGGGCGCCTTGATGACGACCTGCAACCCCATGGAGATGAGCATCTGCACCTGCATGATGTCGTTGGTGGTGCGGGTGATGAGAGAGGCGGTGGAAAATTTGTTGATCTCCTCCATCGAGAACCCCTCTACCTTGTCGAACACCCTGCTGCGCAGGCGGAAGGACACTGCCGCCGCGATGCGCGCGGCAAAAAAGCCGACCGCCACCGAACTGACGGCGCTGCCGAACGCACAGGCGAGCATCAGCCCGCCGTTTTTCCAAATTGCGGGCATGTTGGCGGCGTCGCCCATGACGGCAAGCTGTGTGATCTCCGACATATAGTCGGGCATGGTCAGATCCAGCCAGACTTGCAAGACGATAAACCCCACGCCCAATATGACGTAAAGCCATTCTCTCGCTTTCAAAACCTTAAAAATTTTCAGCAATCCAGGCACCTCCCTGAGCTTTTCTCTCGATCAGACGCTGTCCTTCAGATTTTTTTCGATTATAGCACGAATCTGCAGCCTTGTCAAATATTTCATATATATTAAATATTTATAAATGTGAAATTTTTGAGAAAACGATTGACAATTGCCGCACAACTCGCTATAATAAAGGGCGTAACGAGGTTTATCATGCCAACCAGAAAGGAAAAAATCGCGCAATTTGCAAAAATGATGTTTTCCACGGCGCCGGAATTCCGAAAGAGCTATGCCCGCCCGCCCCTTCTCGAAAAGGGATGCCGCATCCCCCATCACGGGATGTTTTCCCTCGTCATTTTGAAAAAGGAGGGAAAAACGAGCATGACGGCGCTCGCAGAAAAACTCGGCGTTTCCAGCCAGCAGATGACGCGCATCGTGTCCGAACTTGTGGATGCGGGCCTGGCGGAGCGCTCGCAGGATGAGGCGAACAGGCGGCTCATCTGCATTTCCCTCACGCCCAAAGGGCGGGCAGAACTTTCCCGCTTTTTCGAGATCGGCTTGCAGCACATTGAGGCGCACCTTTCTCCCCTCAGCGACGAAGAATTGGACGCGCTCCTCTATCATATGACCGAAGTTGTCCGCCTGACGCAAAAACTCGACGAATGATCCCCTTTCCCTCTCCCGTGCGGAGAGGTTTTTTTCTTTTGAATTGACAAACGCCTCTCCGTTATTATATAATAAAGATGCGGAAGTTATCCGCAAATAAAAATTTTCGGAGGATACGAAAAAATGTTCAACCTTCTGATCTCCACGGGCGCGATCGTCGGCATCGTCGTCGCGGTGATCGTGGTACTGCTGGTCATCATCGTCGTGGCAAGCGTCGTCGGCACTTATAACAAGTTCGTCAAGATGCGCAACGCCTGCGAAGAGGCTTGGTCGACCATCGACGTCTATTTGAAAAAGAGATACGACCTGATCCCTAACCTCGTAGAGACGGTCAAGGGATATGCCAAGCACGAGAGCGAAACGCTCGAAAAGGTGATCGCGGCGCGCAACGCTGCCATGACGGCGACGGACACGCGCGGGAGGATCGAGGCGGAAAACGCCCTCTCGGGCACATTAAAATCGCTGTTCGCCCTTTCAGAGGCGTACCCGCAGCTGCAGGCGAATACGAACTTCCTCGATCTGCAGAACCAACTCAAACAGATCGAAACGGAACTTGCCAACGCGCGCAAATTCTATAATGCAAACGTCAAACAGATCAATACGAAAATGCAGACCTTCCCCAGCAATATCGTGGCAAAATGCATGCATTTGGAAAAGTTTGCCTATTACGAAATCGAAGAGGAAGCGCGCCAAAACGTTAAGGTCCAGTTTTGATCATTTGACAGCGTGAGAAAATTATGAAAATAAAGTTTAAAAGCAGCGCGATTTTTTTGATCGTGTGGTTCGTTTTGGCCATCGCTTTCGTCGCAGCCTTTGTTTTTCTGCCGTCTTCTTCGGGAGAACAAATAGAAGACGATACCTATTACCTGCAAGACTATCAAGTGCGCTATGAGTATGACGGCGGGCGCACCTTCCGCGTGACGGAGGAGATCACCGCCGTGTTTACGGTTTCCGGCAAACACGGCATCATCCGCGACCTGCCCTACAACAGCGGCGAAATATACAAAAATATCGTTTCGGACGACGTTTTCGATACGGAGATGGCGAACGGCTTTATCAGCGTATACCTGGGCGACGAACACCGCACCGTGCCGAGCCGCACGCCGGTCAACTACACGCTGACCTATCGGTTCACTCTTCCCGCATCGGCGGGAAGGGATACCGTGTATCTCAACTTGATCGGCGGCGGATGGACCACACGGATCGAAAATGCGACGTGTACCCTCGTATTGCCCGCGGCACCCGAAGGAAGCATCCTCATCAATGAGAGCGACTTTGAAGGAAGCTATTCCGTAAGCGGCAATACCGTGACGGTTTCGGCTGAGAATCTTTCCGCCTTTACGCCCGTCACGGTGCAGTGCACGCTGCCCGAAGGCACACTCGGAGCGCTGCTGCCCGACAGCGGCGAAATAGCGGCCCTTCTGATCGCGGCGGCCCTGTTGGTCGCGGCCATCCTTCTCGCCGTTCTGCTGCCCAAACACGAACCGACGCCCGTAACGACCTTTACGCCGCCGGACGATATCGATCCTCTGCTCGCGGGCGCGCTCATCGACGGCAAAGTGCAGAGCGGCGACATCACGTCTCTCCTCTACTATTGGGCGAATCAAGGGCTTTTGACCATCGACTTTTCCGACGAAAAGGATCCTATTCTGCATAAGATCGGGGAGCTCAAAGAAGATGCGCCCATCCATCAAAAATATGTATTCAACAGGTTGTTTTCCTCGGGGGACACGGTCAATATCCAATCGCTCTCCGAAAGTTTCTACACGACGGCAGGCAAGGCCAAGCACGAAGCGGAAAAACTCGTCCCCTCCATGTATTCCAAGGGATCGGCGTTTTTGACCTGCGCGCTGACTGCACTTTCCGCCGTTGTGTTTGCACTGACTCTCCTTTTCCGCGGAATGGACGTACAGTCTTCCATCCATCTGCTTTTGAGCTTCGCCGCGGCGGTGCCGCTGATCGCCATCTGCGCGATCGGATACTGGTCGCACAAAAACAGCCTGCGCGTATCCAAAAAAGTGCGCGTCGGCATTCTGATAGGGCAAATCGCCATCGCGGCGGCTTTTACGGCGATCGCCTTCTTCTCGATCCCGCAGACGGTGATGCTGCGCGCGGTTTCCCCCTTCTTTTGCCTTTTGACGGCAGCGGCGGCACTGGTTGCCCCCTTTACTTTGCGCCGCACAAAAGAATATGTGCGAGAGCTCAACGAGCTGCTCGGCTTCCGCGAATTTATACGCCTTGCCGAAAAGGAAAGGCTGGAAATGCTGCTCGAAGAGGACCCGGAATACTATTACAACGTGCTGCCCTATGCACAGGTATTGGGCGTTTCCGACATTTGGGAAGATAAGTTCAAAGATCTTAAAACGGAGCCGCCCACTTGGGCGCTCGCCCCGAACGACACGCTGTTCAACTTTGTGCTGCTCAATTCGATGATGCGCACTGCCAGCCGCAATATGAGATCGGCATTCGTATCCCGTCCGGCGCCTTCCGGAGGGAGCGGAGGCGGCGGCTTCGGCGGAGGCGGAGGCGGCGGGTTTTCCGGAGGCGGCGGTTTCGGCGGCGGAGGCGGCAGAAGCTGGTGATTCCCGAAATTTACCTTTTGCCCCCAAGGGGGAAGGGGCTCTTGCGGCTCTTTTTACACAAAAGCCATCCGCCGACTATGCCGGCGGATGGCTTTTAATCCTCTTTACGGAACAGATGCCTGTTTTCGTAAAGAAAGGAAAAATACGTTTTCGTGTTTTCCAATTCCCACCACTTGCGCAGGGCGACGGGAGCACTGTCGAGGTCATAAATTTTGGCAGATCGCAGGGCGAGCAAAAAGGGAGAATGGGTCGCAATGATGAATTGGCAGCCGCAGTAACGCGCCTTTCTTTCTATGAGTGCCTTGACGGCGAGCTGCATCTTCGGCGAAAGGCTGTTTTCCGGTTCATCCAATAAAAAGAGGGCGTCGTTTTGCAGTACGCCCTCGAAATACTCGAGCGCCGTTTCCCCGTTGCTGTTGAGCTTGACCTCGCGCCCGGCAAATCTGTGTAAAAATTTGCGGCGGCTCAGCGATTTCGAGCGCGCGAGCACCTGCATGCGAAAATCTTCGTAGTTTTCCAGGCCGCGGAATTGAATCGTTTCGCCGTATTTGAGCGCGGCATAGTCTTCCTTGCCGTGCTCGGTATTTTCCGCGATCTGCTCGTTGCGGGAACGGGCGGCGAGCATATATTCGAACACGTCGTCGCTGGCAAGGAGGCGGCTCTCTTCGGGAATGCGGACGCGCTCGCCCTCGTCGTCGAATCCCGTGCGCGCGCTGCAGGCGCCGACGTAAGGGGCAAACATTTCTCCACCGTTGAAGGGCGCCTGCCTCTTCAGGGCGAGCTTTTCGGCGATGACGTGCAGCAGGGTGCTTTTGCCGCTCCCGTTGCCGCCGTATAAGATCGTGATCGGTTCAAAATCCAGTTCCGAAAGTCCCTTTTGCGGAAACAAGCCGCACGGGTAACCGTTTTCGAGATAGCCGAACGCCCCTCCGTTTTCCGCGCGGCGCTTCTGCGCGATGCTCCACTCCGCCTCTCCGTCGGGCAAAATAAATTTTTCCAGCCAGATCATCCGCACACCTCCTTTTTTCCATAATAACACAAAAAACAGGCATCCAACCGCCTGTTTTTTAATTTTCACAAAAAGATTATGGCTCGCTCCTCTTTTGCGCAAAGTAGGGGCCGAGCCCGCAGCCCGTTTCGTGCGTGACGACGTACGTCCATTGAAAATTTCTGCCGACGACGAACACCTCGCTCTCTTCGGCAAGATCGGCGCTCTTTAAGCCGAGGGGACAATCCTCGATAGAATATTCTATATTGCATCCGCCGCCCTTCCACGCCCTTTCTTTGGCGATGAACGCGCCCGCTTTATCCGCTTTGTCGAACGCCTTGTCGGCCGCTTCCCGTTCGAGGCAGGGCGCCTTGCCCCAGGTGAACACATGCCACAGCAGGCAGCCTTCAGCATCCACATATTGCGCGATGACCTCTTTGGGAACGCCGCGCGCAAACGCGCCCTTCCACTTTTTGGCAAATTCTTTAGAATCCATGAACATCCCCCTCAGTTGCGCGAGCACTTTTCCGCATCGATAGCGAGTGTGAACATGAGCGCCAACAGGGCGTCGGCGGGATTTACGACGTCGATCATATAGGTATCCGTCCAATGCAGCAATTCTTTCCCGATCGTAGCGACCAACCCGCGCGAGGCGCTGACGATACGATAATCCCACTCAAAAAAATCACCCTGCACATTCCAATCATTGCATTCAAATATATACTTCGGGCGAAACCAGCTCCACTTTTTGCGCACCATACCCGCATAAGCATTGCCGACATACAGCTCGAATTTGGGAAACCATGTGAGGACCTTTTCTTTGACGGTGCCGACAAAGTTGCCCGCCGCATCGAAAATGCGCAGGCAGTGCCCCCAGGAGAGTTCCCCCTTCACCCGATAGGCGACGGTGCCGTCTTCATAAAAAATATCGTAACTGTCGAACCACGAAAACATGCGCTGCTTGAACAATAATTTCATAAACAGTTCCTCCCTTTTATTTCGGCGCTCCGAAAGCCCCCGACGCGATCACCCGGACGGACAGCGCGCCGCCCTTCCGATTTTCGGCAATTGCTTCGGCATCCGCCCCCGTTGCGCGCACTCGTGCGCGGAAAAGCCGAACCTTCGCTTCGCGAAGGGGTTAAAACTCAAACTTGGTATCCCGCGAAAAGAGGCGCGAAATGCGCTCCATGCAGAGATTTTTCCACTCTTCACCCGTCTGCGGCTTATCTGTAAAACAGACGTCGTATACCGCGTCTGTGATGGGAAGTTCGACGCCGACTTTTTCTCCCAGCCTTTTCATTGCCGCGGCGGTCATGACCCCCTCGGCGAGTTTTTCGAACTTCTGCCCCTTGACGAGCATTTCCCCGTACATGCGGTTGTGGGAATGGCGGGAAAAGAGGGTGGTTTCGTAATCGCCCAGATGCGCGAGGCCGTAGGCGGACAGTTCGTTGCCGCCGAGCGCCTTGATGAGCCGGGCGACTTCGCGCGCGCCGCGCGACATGAGCGGGCCTTTCAATGTGGGAACGCCGCCGCCGTCCAATATGCCCGCGGCGATGCCCATCACGTTCTTTGCCGCCGCGCCGATCTCGGTGCCGATGATGTCGTTCCCGTAATAAAAGCGGATGAGGTCGCTCTTAAAATCGTCGGCAAGCGACTTTTTTAGGGCGACGTTGTGGCTGTCAATGACCATACAATTGGGAATGCCCGCCGTGAAATCCTGTATATGGCCGGGGCCGACCCAGACGGCGATCTTCTGCGCGTCCACGCCGGCGCCGATCATGATCTCGGAAAGGCGTTCGCCCGTTTCCACTTCGATCCCCTTCATGCAGAGTATAAAAATTTTATCGGAAATGTCCGCGCAGTTACGGATCCGCTCGATGAAACCGCGCAAGCCCTGCGAACTGATGGAAATAATGACGATCTCCGCGCGCTCTACCGCCGCTTTCAGGTCGGACGTGAGCGTAATGGACGGATCCAGCGTGACATACTCGTTTTTGCCCGTCTGCTTTAAGATTTGATAGGAATAATCCTCTTCCGGTCCCCAAGACCAAACTTCCTTCCCCTTTTTCGTGGCGAGGTACCAGGCGATAAACGAACCCCAGCGCCCGCAGCCCAAGACGGATATTTTATTTTTCAATGCGATGTTCCCCTTTTTAATTTTTATCCAAAATAAATTTTCCGAGAGAGCGCAGGCGCTGTGCCCCTCGCGCTCTCTCGTTAAATTTATTGTAACGCCCGCCGCAAACGATTGCAAACATAGACGCCAAGTTTTTGGCGAAACGTTCCCTTATACGATACATTATACCGCGCTTTGCGCGCTATAGCAAGCCTATGCGCCATAAACCGGCCTTCGGCCAATCCCTCTTATACCTCCTTGCGCTCAATGAACGCGCGGGAAAGCGTGACGTCGTCGGTATATTCCAATTCGCTGCCGATGGGGATGCCGCGGCTGAGGCGCGTCACTTTGATGCCCAAGGGCTTGATGAGCCGCGCGAGGTACATCGCCGTCGCGTCGCCCTCCACGTCGGGATTGGTCGCCACGATGACCTCTTCTACGCCGCCCTCGTTGAGGCGCGCCAGCAGTTCGCGGATGCGGATGTCGTCCGGGCCGATGCCTTCCATGGGGCTGATGACCCCGTGCAGGACATGATATACCCCCTTATATTCGTGCAGTTTTTCGAGCGCGATGACGTCCTTCGGCTCTTTGACGACGCAGATCGTCCTCTTATCGCGCTCTTTACAGATATCGCAGACGTCGTTCTCGGTAAAGTTGCCGCAAACCTTGCAGTATTTGACCTTCTTTTTGACGTTGAGGATCGCCGCGGCAAATTCCTGGGCCTCGCTGTCGCTCATACCGATGATCTTATAGGCATAGCGCTGCGCGGACTTTTTTCCCACGCCGGGAAGTTTGGAAAATTCGTTGATGAGCCTGCCGATCGGCTCGATATAGACCTGCATTTACAGCAGCCCTCCCATGCCGCCCATGCCTCCGAACGGCGCCATCTTTTCTTTATAGACCTCGTCCGCCTTTTTGTAGCCGTCGAGGATCGCCGCCATGATGAGGTCTTCGAGCATCTCGACATCCTCGGGGTCGACAACCTTGGGATCCAGTTCGATGCCGTCGATGATCTTTTTGGCGTTCATATACACGACGACGGCCTCGCCGCCGCTCGTGCCGACGATTTCCCAATCGTCCAAAAGTTTTTCCGTTTCCTGCAGCTGTTCCTGCATTTTTTGCGCCTGCTTCATGAGGTTCTGCATATTGCCGCCCATGCCGCCTTTGAATGATGCCATAAATCATATACTCCTGTCGATTATTTTTCCTGAATGTCGGCGCCGGAAAAGTCCCTTTTCAGGCGCGCGATGTCTTCGTCCAAACGATCCGCCTTTGCGCCGCGCAGGCGGATCTCGAAATCGGTGATGCCGATATTTTCCAGTGCCGCCTTGACGCTCTTGTAATGCTCTTCGCGCAACAGAGAGCGGTGGATGACCTCGCTCGAGGCGGTCAGGATAAATTTATCTCCCTCGAAGGACGGCTCCAAGTCCTGACACATGGTAAACAGCACGCCGTTTTTGACGCTCGAACGGAGGGAGCGCATGAAGTAGCCGAAGGCGCCCTTGCGCTTTTCGGGCGAGAGGGCATCGATCTTTTCGGCCGCGGGGCGGCGGGGCGGAGCGTACGCATCTTCCGGCTCGGGCGGCGGGGGCGGCGGATCGTCGAAGGGAGCGTCTTCCAAGGGCGCTTCCTCCAAAACGGGCGCCTTTGCCGCAGGCCGATCCGCCTGCGCGGCGGGAGCGGCGGCAAACTGGCCGCTCTTGAGTTTGCTCTCCAGCAGATCCAGCCGCCGCGACAAAGAGAGCGCGTCGAAATCCGTTTCCGGCATGCACGCCTTGACGAGAGCCGTTTCGAAGACGATGCGCGGCGACATCGAGTAGCGAAGATCCGCCTCGATGCCCGTAAAGATCTCCGCACAGCGCAGGATCTTGCGCCCGTCCGCCTTCTGCGCGATGCGCGACACTTCCGCGAACATCTCTTCGGGAAGGTTCAAGATCGCATTGGCGTTCCTACACGATTTGGCGATGGAACAATCGTTGATAAAGTTCAAAATATCTTTGGTGAGCACGCCCACTCCCTTGCCGGAAGAGAGAACCCGTTCCGTTTCGGTGAGGGCGTCGGATACATTTTCAGACAAAACGGCCTCGCCGAGTTTGGCGATCTCGTAAAAATCGGCGCTACCTAAGACCTCGTTTACATCGGCATAGGTGAGTTTGCCGCGGCTGTAAGAGATGCAGATGTCGGCGATGGATAAGCTGTCTCGCACACTGCCCGCGCCCGCGCGGGCGATGGCGGCGACCGCCTCTTCTTCATACTCTTTGCCGATCTTTTGCAGGATGTTTTTGATGTGCTCTTCGAGATCCTTTTGGGGGATCAGCTTGAAATCGAAGCGCATGCACCTCGAAAGGATGGTGGCGGGCAGCTTTTGCGGTTCCGTGGTCGCGAGGATGAACACCGCGTGTTTGGGCGGTTCTTCCAGCGTTTTCAAAAGGGCGTTGAAGGCGGAGTCGGAGAGCATGTGCACTTCGTCGACAATGTACACTTTATAGCGCGCCGCAACGGGCGGATACTGCACCTTTTCGCGCAGGTCGCGCATTTCATTGACGCCGTTGTTGGAGGCGGCGTCGATCTCGGTGATGTCGAGATTGGTCGGATCGGCGAGCGCCTTGCACACCTCGCAGGCGCCGCAGGGCGAACCGTTGACGGGATGCAGACAGTTGATCGCTTTGGCGAAAATTTTTGCCGTACTCGTCTTGCCCGTGCCGCGCGGGCCGCAAAAAAGGTATGCGTGCCCTACCCGACCGGTTTCGATCTGGTTGACGAGAATTTTTACGATATGCTCCTGCCGCACCAATTCGGAAAGGGTAGACGGTCGGAAGGTGCGGTATAAGGCTTGATATGACATGGTACTCCTTTAACGCGGGCGATCCGCGCGCAATCAGTCGGGGCGCGCGCGCACCATTCCCGCGATCTTCTTTTTTGCGCGCTGGATGGCGTTGTCTGCCGATTTTACCGAAATGCCACGCCGCGCGGCGATATCAGATACGGACAGCCCTTCCATATACAATACGAGGGCTTCATATTCGTTTGCGGAGAGCAGGCTCCGCATATTCTGCCAAAATTCTTCCGCTTCCTCCCCCGCGATCACAAAAGATTCGGGATCGCCGGAGGCGGGGATATCCTTTCCGTCGCCGTCGGGGAGAGGCACGCCGCGGTTAAGGGGGGAATGCTTTTTGCGCGATGCGCTTTTGACCGCGCCCATGATGCGGCGGCGGATGCAGAGATAGGCGAAGTTTTTGAAGCGCATGCCCCCTTCTCTGTAATCGGTGACGGCAAGATAGAGGCCGATCATGCCCTCCTGCACGAGATCTTCCGTGTCGCCCCCCTCTAAAAAGAAACTGCGCGCCGCGGCGCGGACAGCATTTTTATATTTTTCGAGCAGGGTGCGCGTCGCCCCGCTGTCGCCCGCCTGTGCGGCGAGGGCGAGCTGTTCGTCCGTCATCTTCTCTGCCTCACCGCCTCATATGCGGCGATGCCCAGCGCGACCGACGCATTCAGAGAATTGACCTTGCCCTGCAGGGGGAGAGAAAGGACTTTGTCGCACTTTTTTCTGGTGAGCGGGGCAACGCCGCTGTTTTCGCCGCCGACGACGAGTGCAATATCGCCCCTCAGATCGCAGGCATAGAGATCTTCTCCGTCCGCTTCGAGCGCATACACCCAAAAACCGCTCTTTTTCAGTTCGTCTACGGCGTAATTGATGCCGGGCACCCGCGCCACTTTGATGTGGTTCGCTGCGCCCTCGCTGATACGCACGACCGCGCCGGTCACCTGCGCGCTCTTGTTCTTCGGGATGACGACGCCGTCCGCGCCCGCGCACTCTGCGACGCGGAGGATGCTGCCGAGGTTGTGCACATCTTCGACGCCGTCGCAAAGGATGACGAAGCGCGCACCCTCTTTGGGGGCGCAGAGTGCGGCAAAATCGGCATATTCATATTCCGAAACATAGGCGATGACGCCCTGCGGCCTGCCCGTTTCGCTCTCTTTTTCCAAAATTTTCGCATCGGCAAACTGCACCCGCACGTTTTTGGCGCGCGCCAAGGCAAAGATGCGGCCGAGAGAGCCTTCCGCACCCTTCAAAAGCATGATCTTGTCGATGTCTTTATCCGTTTTCAGCAGTTCTAAAACGGCGTTCCTTCCCTCGATTTTCATAGTTCATCCGCAAGCAGTTCGTCGATCCTGTCATAGTCGCCGGCAAGATACAAAAAGCCGATGACCGCCTCGAAGCCGGTGGAAATGTTATACTCGGCGACGGTCGCGCTCTTGCTCTTTGTCGGCTTTTTCGCATTGCGCCCGCGCAGGAAGATCTCCCTCTCTTCTTCGCTGAGTTTTGCCTCGATTTTCGAATAGAGTTCCGCCTGTCCCTTTGCCGAGACGCGCGCGGCGCTCCGCTTTTGCAATTCGCCCGTCTTATAGTCGGAGGAGATCACCAACCCCTCGCGCACATACAGAGAATACGCCGCGTCGCCCACGAAGGCGAGCACGACGGGCGACAGCATTTTGGCACGGCCGCGTTCCATGACTTCGTTAAATTTTGCCATGATGAAATTATAGCACATTTGCGCGGAAAATTCAACAGTCGGCGGGCGGTTTTTCGCGGAAAACGCCCGCCTTTACGACAAAAAGGCGAGCGTTCCGCAAAAGATCGCATAAGCGAGCTGTTCTTGATACGATTTGTCCGTCAAGAGCGCCTCGTCCTCTGCATTGGAAAGAAAGCCGCATTCGACGATGACGGATGGATAATTGGTGCATTCGAGCATATAATAGTCGCCCGCAAGCGAGATATGTTCCCTCCCCGAAAGGGAATTCAAAGCGCCCTGGATGCTTTGGGCGAGCGCCTGCCCCGACGCGCTGCCCAGGCGGTAAAACGCCTGCCCGCCGCGGCGGGAAGGATCGGAGGGGAAATAATTTTGATGCACAGAGATCATGGCGGTCGGCTGCGCGCCCTCGATGATCTGCTTTCTCTTTTGCATGTCGCGCCGTTTAAAACCCTTCGTGGGGAGGCCGTACAGCCCGCCCTCGTCCGCGCGGGTGAGCACTACGCGAAAGCCGGCGGCCTCGAAATCCTCGCGGAGGGCGAGGGTTACGGCGAGGTTGACATCGCTCTCCCTGACGCCCGTCGTTTTTCCGACGACGCCGCCGTCGATGCCGCCGTGCCCCGCATCGAGCACCACCGTAAAGAGAGCGGCGTCGCTCATGCCCGCCGCGACGGCGGAGAGCCCGACCGAAAGCAGGATGATCGCCGCCACGGCGAACGCGGCCGCAGCCAGCATCCCCTTTTTAACGGATAAGATCATGCGGCACCTCCTCCCGCATGGGCATGCGGCGCGCTCTGTCGCGAAACATAAAAATAAAACCACCTCCTCCGCCCGCAGAGCGGACAAAGACTGTGGTTTATTGTATGCGGCAGGCGACAAATTTAGAAGGGTGCAGGGCATACGCTTTCGATCCGGCGGGACGGCCCGTTTTCAGCGCGGCCCGGCATTGCAGATAAAGTTTCCTGCGCAACACATGGGAATATATTATTTTTCTTTGTTTTTTATTCGTCCATAATTTTCCCGCGCGGTGGCGAGCATCAGCTTGATACGGTTTTCTTGATTGACTTTGGTCGCGGAGGTATCGTAATCGATGGCGACGATATTTTCGTACTTGTACATCTCTTTCAGGGTGCGGATCGTGCCCTTGCCCGCAATATGATTGGGCAGGCACCCGAACGGCTGGGCGCAGACGATGTTGTCTGTCCCCGTTTCGGCGAGCGCCGCCATTTCTGCGGGGATCAGCCAGCCTTCCCCCATCTTGACGCCTTGGTTGATGACCTTATCGGCGCATTTTCTGAGATGCTCGAAATCGTGCAGCGGCTCAAAGCCGTATCGTTCGGTCAGCTTGATGATCTTCTTCTGCACATGGTGCAAAAATTTATAAACGATATCGAAAACCGGGGTGGCGATGCTCTTTTTGTTGTACAGCTTGGCGTCGTTCACGTTATTGACGGCGCAGTACATGACAAAATCCATGAGGGCCGGCACGACCGGCTCGCAGTTTTCGGAAAGCAAAAATTCTTCGAGATGGTTGTTGCCGAGAGGAGAATATTTGACATAGATCTCCCCCACGATGCCGACCTTGACTTTATCTTCCTTTTTACGTTCCACCTGCCGGAAGCGCTCTAAAAGGTGCGTTATGATGCGCTTATAATGCAGGTATTTTTTTCGGTCAAACTCGTCCAAAATGTACGCGACGCATTCTTCGCGCGCCCGATCGGATGCGCCCGCTTCCGTTTCATACGGTTTGCACTGATTATAGAGGGACATGAGCGTATCGCCGTAAAAGATGGCGAACGCCATTTTCGCGAGCGTTTTGAGGTCGATGGGGAAACCGCTGTCCTTTTCCAACCCCGCAAAGTTGAGGGAAACGACGGGAACGTGCGGGAACTCGCTTTTAAGCGCCTTGCGGATGAGCGGAATGTAGTTGGACGCGCGGCAGCCGCCGCCCGATTGGGTGATCATGACGGCGGTATGCTCGACGTCGTATTTGCCGCTTTTTAAGGCGTCTATAAACTGCCCCGTCACGCAGAGGGCGGGGTAGCAGGTATCGTTGTGGACGTGCTTCAAGCCCTCGTCGATGACGGCGCGGGAATCGTTGTGCAGAAGCTCGAAATCCCAGCCGTCCTTTTTGAGGATCTCGACGATGATGCCGAAGTGAACGGGAAGCATATCGGGCACTAAAATTTTGTGCGTATGCTTCATCTCTTTGGTAAATTTGGGATATTCGTCGCGAAAGTCGGCGACGGGCTTTTGCTCTTTATTTTTTTCTTTCTTCATCTTGCTTGCGCCTCTTTTGCTCCTCGATCGCGGCGAGCATGCTGCGAAGGCGGATCTTCACCACGCCGAGGTTGTTGATCTCGTCGATCTTGATTTGGGTATAGAGTTTGCCGCGTTTTTCTAATATGGAGCGCACTTCGTCCGTCGTGATCGCGTCGATGCCGCACCCGAAGGATACGAGCTGAACGAGGTTCACATTGTCATGCTCGCCCGCATACTCTGCCGCCCGGTACAGGCGGGCATGGTACGTCCATTGATTCAAGACGTTGACGAGCACCTCTTTCCCTTTGAAAAACACGCTGTCTTCCGAGAGGACGGCGATATTCAGGGAGGTCAGCAGTTTGCCGATGCCGTGGTTGATTTCGGGATCGATATGATAGGGCCTGCCCGCCAGGATGATGGCGGGGATCTCCAAGCGCTCTGCCTTTGCCGTGATCTCGTTGCCCTTATCGCGGACATCTTGATAATATTGTTCGAGGCGGGCAAAGCCTTCCCGCAGGCCCCGTTTGATGAGCCTCTTCGGCAATTTATATTTTGCAAGCGCCTTGCGGAGGGCGCGCACCGTCGTCTTTTCGTCGTTCGGGTCGAGATAAGGCATGACGAAATTATCGTCGGTGAGCCGCTCGTTGTTCGCCTTGAGCAGTTCTGGATAATAAGCGACGACGGGGCAGTTGTAGTGATTGGTCGAATCGTGCTCGTCCAAATTATAGCTTTCGCAGGGGTAAAAAATGAAATCGACACCCGCGTCGAGCAGACTTTCGATATGCCCGTGCGTGAGCTTGGCCGGATAGCACACGGTATCGCTGGCGACGGTGTGCTGCCCTTTGAAGTAGAGCTGACGGGAAGACTTTTCGCTGAGGACCACTTCGAAGCCGCACGTTTCGAAAAAGCCCGCCCAGAGGGGAAGCTGATCGTAAAAGACGAGCGCGAGCGGAATGCCTACCCTGCCGCGCCTGCCCTTAACGCCCGTGACGCATTGCTGGATGCGCTCATATTTGTAGGCATAGATGTCCAGCTCGTCCGAATGCGGCTTGAGCCCCGCGCCCTTTTCGCACTTGTTGCCGGAAATAAACTTTCTGCCGTCGGAAAAGCCGATCACGTTGACGTTGCAGCGGGAAGTACAGCCCTTGCAGACGTGGCTCTTCGAGGTATAGGTAAAATTTTTCAGTTCCTCTTCAGAGATGATGCCGCTTTCGCCGCGGACGTTTTCCTTCGCGTACAGCGCCGCGCCGAAGGCGCCCATCAAGCCCGCAATGCCGGGACGGACGACCTGCTTGCCCGTTTCGATCTCGAACGAACGCAAGACGGCGTCGTTTAAGAAAGTTCCGCCCTGTACGAGGATGTTCTCGCCCAGTTCGTCGGGCGTTTTGGCGCGTATGACCTTGTAGATCGCGTTTTTGACGATGGAGGAAGAGAGGCCTGCCGAAATATCTTCGACGCCGGCGCCCTCTTTTTGCGCCTGTTTGACCGAGCTGTTCATGAACACGGTGCAGCGGCTGCCCAATTCGACGGGATGCTTTGCAAACAGACCCAATTTGGAAAATTCATCGATCTCCATGCCCATCGCCTTGGCAAACGTCTGAATGAAGGAACCGCACCCGGAAGAGCACGCTTCGTTGAGCATGATGGAATCGATGACGCCGTTTTTGATTTTAAAGCACTTGATGTCCTGCCCGCCGATGTCGATGATAAAATCCACCTTCGGATTGAAATAGAGCGCTGCCTTAAAGTGGGCGACCGTTTCGACGATGCCGAAATCCGCCTTGAGCGCCGCCTTCATCAAGTCTTCGCCGTAGCCGGTGACGGCCGCCCCCGCAATGCAGATGCGCCCCGCGGCGAGAGAATAGATCTCGCGCAGGCGCTCTAAAACGATGTCGAGCGGCTGGCCGTTATTGGACTGATAATGCGAATAGAGAATTTTCGCATCGGGCGTGATAAGGATGAGTTTCGTGGTCGTAGAGCCGCTGTCTATGCCGAGGTAGGCATCCCCGCGATATGTTTTGATATTTTCAAAGGAAAGATCGCTCTTTTTATGGCGGGCGACAAATTCTTCGTATTCGGCGCGGTCCTTAAAGAGAGGGTCGCCCGTTACGACGTCGTCGCTGCCCTTGGCGTTTTCGATGCGGGAGATCTCCTCTTCAATGGGCATCCGTTCGACACTTTCCGAATACAGCGCCGCGCCGATCGCCATGAAAGACGGGGCATTGTCCGGAAAGACCGCGTGTTCGTCATCCAACTGCAAAGTGTTTTGGAATGCGCGCCGCAGCCCTTTGATAAAATAGAGCGGGCCGCCCAAAAAGAGGACTTTGCCCTTGATGCGCCTGCCCTGCGCGAGCCCGGATACCGTCTGATCGACTACCGCCTGAAAAATGCTGGCGGAGATATCCTCTTTGCGGGCGCCCTGATTGAGCAGGGGCTGAATATCCGACTTGGCGAATACGCCGCAGCGGGAGGCGATGGGATAGACCTTTTCCGCCTTTAGCGAAAGTTCGTCCATTTCGCCGACGGTGATGTTTAACAGAGTCGCCATCTGGTCGATGAAAGCGCCCGTGCCGCCCGCGCAGCTGCCGTTCATGCGCTGCTCGGTGCCGCCCGTGATGAAGATGATCTTGGCATCCTCCCCTCCCAGTTCGACTGCCGCATCCGCATCGGGATAATATTTCCGGATGGCGGTGAAAGCTGCCTGTACTTCCTGTACGAAAGAGATTTTACTGCGCTCGGCAAGGCCCAGCCCCGCCGAACCGGTGATGCTGATGCGGAAATCGCCGCCGAATTTCTCACGCACGATGGAGAGCTGATTTAAAACGCATTCTTTGACACGCGCAAAATGGCGCTCGTAACTCGTATATAAAATTTCAAGGGATTCGGATAAAACGGCCACTTTGACCGTCGTCGAACCGACGTCTATGCCCAACAATTTCGCCATAACAATCCGCCTCTTTTGTCAATAAACTAAACTATGCAACGTGAAATTACCATTTTACCGTATAATTTTATATATTTTAACACACTTTTTTAAAAATGACAAGGATATGAGGGGCGCGAAGCGGGCCGAAAGGACGGAAAATTGCACCGAAACAGGAAAAAGGCGGACTTTTGTCCGCCTTTGCACGGCATCAGCCGAAAGAACAGGGACTCCCGTTCCGCCAAAAACAGCCGGACGTCCTGCAGCACTGTGCCGCAGCGGGGAGCCTCATAGATCGGTATTGTCCGCGGCGTCCTGCGTGCATTGCCGCGCCGCGGCTCCGCGGTATTTGCGGCGCGTCGCGTCGCCGCCGCGGATGTGCCGCTCGGCAAGATTTTTTTCGAGAACGGTGCGCACTTGCGCAAACAAAGAAGGGTCGATTTCGGCGAGGCGCTCCGCTACGTCTTTATGTACGGTCGATTTGCTGATGTTGAAGTGCGCGGCGCAGTCGCGCACCGTTGCGCCCGTTTCCAAAATGTATTCCGCGCATCGCACCGCGCGCCGTTCCATATACTCCCACATAATATGCTCCCCCCGCTTTTCGCGATGTTACATTCTATGTCGAAGTTTGCAAAGTTATGACGCAAATCCTCACTCTTGCTGCGCCTTGCGGTACCGGCCGCATTTTTGCCGCAAACGAAGATCGGCTCGCTTTGGCCGCGATCGGCGCGGCGTCTATAAGGAACGGCGGCAGAGCTTGACAAGCTCTGCCGCCGATTTACATTTTTTGGGGGAACGTACCTTTCATTTTTGATCAAATCTTTCCAAAAAGGGGTAGCGTTTTCCCTTTGTATCGTATTCGATCAAGGTATCGACATGCACGTTATAGGCGCTGCGGAAGATACTGATATCGGCGTTCGGGTTGGTCTTTTTCATGGCGGCGATCAGTTTTTTCATCTCGTAGCGCTTAGAATCCTCTTCGTGCACGGCACAATTTTCGGTGAATTTACAGGCGCATCGCAAAAAATGCAGCCCGTTATGATTTTTCCAGCGGATGACGTCTTCTTCATGCACATAATAGAGGGGGCGGATGAGCTGCATGCCGGGATGGTTGGTGCTTTTGAGTTTGGGCGGCATGCTCTGCATCTGCCCGCCGTAAAAGATGCCCATCAAGATGGTTTCGATCACGTCGTCAAAGTGATGGCCGAGGGCGATCTTGTTGCACCCGAGCCGCTGCGCCTCTTCATAGAGATATCCCCGGCGCATGCGCGCACAGAGGTAACAGGGATTTTTTTCGATCGCGGTAACGGCGTCGAAGATCTGCGTTTCGAAGATATGCACGGGCAGCTCCAGCAGGGCGGCGTTCTTTTCGATAAGGGCGCGGTTTTCCCGATTGTAGCCCGGATCCATGACGAGAAATTCGAGATCGAATTTGACGGGCCCGTGCCGCTGCAGCTCCTGCAGGCACTTCGCCAACAGCATCGAATCTTTTCCGCCCGAAATACAGGCGGCGATCTTGTCGCCCGCGGAGATGAGTTCGTATTCCTTGACGGCGCGCACGAAGCGGCTCCAGACCGGCTTGCGGTAGGTCGTGATGATGCTGCGCTCGGCTTCTCGGCAGCTGCTCATTTTGCGGCGCCCTTTTCGTGCTTTTGATATGCGCCGACGATGCGCGCAGCGACCTCTTCCGGGGAAAGGCGGGACGTATCGATGACGTAATCGTAATTGCGGAGATCTTTGATGTCGACGCCGTAAAGCTGCTGATAACGCGCCTGCTCGCTCTTGCGGCGCGCGGCGATCGAGCGGATCGCCTCCCCTATGCTTTGAAAAGACTCGCTCTCTCTGCCCGCCTGCATGATGCGCTCCGCCGCCACGGCGGGATCCGCCGACATATAGACCGAAAAGGAGGACGGCACAAAATGCCATGCCATGCGGGAATCGATGATGACGGAAATATCGCGCTCGTTGAGGGCGCGCAGGCCGTCGTCGATCCTGTCGTCAATTTCGGGATGCGTTTCGGAATATTGGTTGAGTTCTAAGGTCGTCATGCCCATCTCTTTAGCGATCTGCCGCTGGATGGTACCCGTCGAATATACTTCTGCGCCCAATTGTTCGGAAAGGAGTTTGCCGACCGTCGATTTTCCGCTGCCTAAATCTCCGGCGAGGGAAATTTTGATGTTTTTCATTTGATCTACCTGACTGACTTTGTGATGCCCTATATTGTAACACATTGCGTGCATTTTGTAAACCATATCCGAAAGATATTCCGCCGCGCGCCCCCTGTTTTACGCTATATCCGCTCCTCCACCTGCTTACATACCCTTATGGATGAGGGGGCTCGCTTTACTTTCACGCCTTGTTGGCAACTTTTCTTATGTGCCCCTCATCAGTCACCTTCGGTGACAGCTTCCCCCTAAGGGGGAAGCCCTTTTTTTATTTATTCGATCATATGCAATGACTGCTCCAAGGGGGAAGCCTTTTTTTGTTTATTCGGCCACATGCAATGACTACCCGAAGGGGAAGTCGTTTTTTTGTCTGCCGCATGAGCGGCCGCTTTTTAAAGCCTTTATTTTGCGCATCTCTGTCGCTTTCCGTCACCCGCGGACGGGCAACAAAAAGCCGGGTGCGGAAAAATTCCCGCACCCGGCTTTCCCTTCAAGCGCCCGTTTTTACACTCACTTCATAGGTCTTTCCGTTGAGATCGGTGAGAATAAAGCCGCCGTCGCATCGCTGCACCCTGCCGCAATAATATTCCTCTACAAATCTTGCGAGATCGTCCGTCAGATCGCCCGCGGTTATGTACCTGTCTGCTTCCGTGTATTCGCGCTCTTTTGTGTTCATGTTCTGTACCTCTCTTGTCGTTATTCGTCGAAACGGAGCGCACGGACGGCAATTTTTACGCCTTTTGCCGAAAGAGCGGGGCGTAACCGCTCTTTATGCGATCCTTTTCGATTACGTTTCCTATTATACGCCTTTATCGGACAAGACGCAACAAAAGCGCCGCTGTGAAAGCTGGCTTATTTTGTCGAACAGACACTTGCTTTGCCGAATATTGTCGAATCGACATAATTCGGCATTTTTTGCAGGAGAGAAGCGGCCGGTTTTACTCCCTTTCGAAGAGAAAGGCGCCGGCAAGATATTCTCCCGCGGGGCGGAAGGAGAGGGCGCCCCCCTTGGCCTCGTAATCGAGAGAGGTATATGCCGCGGCGAGTTTATAGCCGTCGACATCGCAGTCGAACCGTTCGTGCGGCCTTTCGAAAAAGTGCGCCAGCACGAGCATACGGCTGCCGTCTTGGGAGATCTTTTTATAGATCTGACATCCCTTCGGGTCGCGGTAATAAGCCACATTGCAAAAACATTCGGCAATGCTGCCGGAGCGGACGACGTCTTTGACGGCGTTATAGAAGTCGATCCCCTCTTTGATCTTTGCTTTCTGCGCGCTGTCGATCAAGTGCACGTCGCCCGAAAGGCAGACCCTTCCGAACATTGCCGCCGTCATCGACCAGACGATGCGGTCGACCGTATCCTCCTTACGGATGGTCGCCCAGACCTGATTTTGCCGCGCAGGGACGACGCGGGAGACGTTTGCCGCGACGAGGGGGATCTCTTTGCATTCATGCGCGTCCGAAAAACTGCACATGGAGACCTTTTGCATGCGGCAAGGCTCGATGCGCGAACCGCCCGAAGAGCAGTTTTCGATGACGATGCCCGGCACCGCTTCGCGCAGGCGATCGAGATAGTCGAGGCTCAGCTCTGTGATCTGCCTGCCGCTTTCGCCGAAGCTCTCCGCGCCGTCGCCTCCCATGCCGAAAGTATCGTTATAGTCGATCTTGATGTATTCAAACCCCTTTTGTGCGAGAAAATCGAGCATCTTTTTTTGCAGGTATCGCTGTACTTCGGGCTTGCGCAGATCCAAAAAGCGCCTGTTTTTGGAAGTGAGCGGGACGCCGTCGCGGTGCAACAGGGCGGATTTATCGTAAAACTTTTCGCTGTCTCTGCCGACATTTTCAAACTCGAACCAGACGCCCGCCTTCATACCTGCGGCGCGAATGGCCGCCGACACCTGTTCGATGCCGCCGGGAAAAAGTTTTTTGCTCTCGTTCCAATCGCCGATGGCGTTGCACCAACCGCAGTTTTCGGGAAGGTACCAGCCCGCATCGATGACGAAGATGCCGATGGGCAGCCCCCGCAGGCTCTCGAGAATGGCGAGGATATTTTCCTCGCTGGGAGTGCCCCACGTCGTACAGTATTCGTTGAAGATCACGGGCATGCTCTCTTCGCTTTCGGGTACGCGGAGACGATCGTTTTGAAAGTGCACGAAGGCGTTGCAGACGTCTTCGATATTTTCCGTCTCTTTTACGCAGAGATAGGCGCGGCGGGTTTTGAATCCGCCGCCGGGCGGCACCTGTTTGCACCAATGGCCGAATTCGTAATCGGCAAGGCCGCCGGAAAGGGCGCACGTTTCGCGCTCTTTATACACTTCGATCTGCCAACTGTACGGCGCTTCGAGCATGACCGCCCAGGTGACGCCGCCGCCCGCGATCGCCGCAAAGGGAAAATAGCCGCGGTTGGGCATGCTGCCGACTTCGCCGAAGCGTTCGCACTTGACGCCGTATCTGCCCCAGCTCATATCCAGCCCGAGGGCGGAAAATTCGTCCGTTTTTAGGCGGCACTCGCGGCTCCATGCGCTCGTCATGCGGATAAGGCGCAGCCCCTCGGTGCCGAGCGCGTCGCGCGCGGGATTGAAGATGCCGCTGAGAGAGAAACTTTGCAGGCTTTCGAGCACGCGCGCCTCGCCGGAGCGGTTGTGATATTCCGCCCATATCGCGAAGACGCCCGTCACGTTGTCGTATTCGAGATGATGGACGTATTCGTTGCCGGTATCGTCGGAAAGTTCCGTCACGACCGTATTCCCCATTTGCCGCTGCCCCGTGATTGTGAGCAGTACGGAAGAGGTGTTGCGCATGGTGACGCCCTGCGTATAATCGACGAGATTGCGCGCCCCGCGGACGGCGGCCTGCACCATCGAATCGCAGCAGAGGGCACCGACATCGCCGACGCGGACGGATGCGGGAAGGATGGACAGTCCGACGCCGAAATCGGGCGTTTGGATATATCGGACGGCGGTATCGCCGAAGGTATATTCACGATAAAGCATAGCGGAGATCCCCTTTGCAAAACGGGGCGGCATTGCCCTGCAATGCCGCCCTCTGTTCTGCTTGCAAATTATTTGCGCTTCCAGACGACGTCAGACCACATCAGATCTTTTTTGAACTGATTGATCTCGGTATGTTCGTCGATGAGAACGACTTCAATGCCCCACATGTTGCCGAGGTCGACCATTTGCTGCGCCGTGACCTGCGAGGACACGACGGTATGATGCGCGCCGCCCGCATAGATCCATGCGGCGACCCCCTCCTTGAAGTTGGGCTTGTATTTCCACATCAGCCCGCCGACGGGGAGGTTGGGCATCTTGTGCGGATATTTGATGAGCTCGATCTTCTGCACGATGAGGCGCATTCTGTCGCCCATGTCGATCATGGAAACGGCGATCGCTTCGGGCGCGGAGATCCCTTCGAATACGAGGCGCGCGGGATCGGATTTGCCGCCGATGCCCAGAGGATGCACCTGAATTTCCGGCTTGGTCGCCGCGAACTGCGGAGAAACCTCGAGCATGTGCGCGCCGAGGCAGAGACCGTCTTTCAGGTCGTAGGTGTAGTCTTCCATGAGACCGGTGCCCTTTTGGTCCGCCATGTACTGCATGACGGCGCCGAGAGCCGCGATCTTCCAGTCGCCTTCCGCGCCGAAGCCGTAGCCCTTGCTCTGCAGATCCTGAATGGCGAGGCCGGGGAGCTGATTCAGCCCGTGCAGCGCGCCGAAATGATCGACGATGCCGATATAGCCGCCCTTTTCTCTGCAGAATTTATCGATGGCGATCTCATACTTAGCCTGTTCGCGCACGACGTCGATGCGGTCGGTCCCCATCGTATACTTTTGGCCGTATTCCGCCATCAGGGCATCCACTTCCTTTTCGGTGACCCTTTCGATATATTCGACGAGGTCGCCGATGGGATAGTAGTCGACCTGCCAGCCGAAATCGATGTGCGCTTCCACTTTGTCGCCCTCGGTAACGGCGACGTCGCGCATGTTATCGGAGAAGCGGCAGACCTTGACCGTTTTGGAAAAAGCATAGCCGGCGGCGACTTTGCACCAGGCGGCGAGCTCTTTGAGCGCCTCTTCGTCTTTATAATACCCGACGATGACCTTGTTATCCATGCGCAGGCGGGTAATGATGTAGCCGAATTCGCGGTCGCCGTGGGCTGCCTGATTTTCGTTCATGAAGTCCATGTCGATCGTGTCATAGGGCAGCTTTTCATTGTACTGCGTCGCGAAATGGCACATGGGTTTTTGCAGTTTGGAGAGCCCGCGGATCCACATTTTGGCGGGAGAGAAGGTATGGCACCAGGTGATGATGCCGATGCAGTTTTCATCGGCATTGACCTTTTTGACGGCGGCTTCGATCTCGTCAGAACTCTTGCAGGTTGTAAGATATTTGACGGTGACGGGCATGCGTTCGTTGACGTAGTTTGCCATCTCTTCGGAGTGCTGCGCGACATGTTCGAGGACGTCAGCCCCGTACAGCGTCTGCGAACCGGTGATCCAATAAACGACCTTTTCTTTCATTTTAATTACCTCTTTATATTATAAAAATTTATTTTTATCTCGTTACGCGGGGGCGGATTCAGTGTTTGCCCTGCCCATAGTACGCGTTTTTGCCGTGCTTGCGCAGATAGTGCTTATCCATCATAAACTTGTCCGCCCGGGAAACGTTCGGATTTACCTGTTCGGTGATGAAAGCCATTTTGGCGACCTCTTCGATGACCGTCGCATTATAGACGGATCCGTCGGCATCCTTGCCGAAGGCGAATACGCCGTGGCTTTTGATGAGTACGCCGGGCACTTCGATCGGATCCAGCTTGTCCTTCTTGAAGCGTTCGATGATGACCAGCCCCGTATTCTTTTCATATTCCCCTTCGATCTCTTCTTGGGTCAGGGAACGCGCGCAGGGGATGTCGCCGTAAAAATAGTCGGCATGCGTCGTGCCGTAAAACGGGATATCCCTGCCCGCCTGCGCCCATGCCGTCGCAAAAGTGGAATGGGTATGCGTGACGCCCCCTACGTTGGGAAACGCTTTATAAAACTCGATGTGCGTCGGCGTGTCGCTCGACGGGCGGAGATCGCCCTCTACCACTTTTCCGTCGAGATCGACGACGACCATGTCGTCGGCCGTCATATCGTCATACGAAACGCCGCTCGGCTTGATGACGAAGAGGCCGCTCGCGCGGTCGATCTCGCTGACGTTGCCCCAGGTAAAGAGCACGAGCTTATGTTTGACGAGATCGAGATTGGCCTGTAAAACCTTCTTTTTCAGTTCCTCTAACATGATTGAAAACTCCTTAAACGTTTATTGCATGCACTCCACCGCTTTGCGGACGATGGGAAGCCCTTCCACATACCGCTTGGCAAACGCATCGAAGCCGGCGACGTCGTCGGGATCGGGCGCAAGCGTCACGCCCTCCTGCCCGGCAAACACTTTGTGCTCGAGATACGCTTCGAGGGATTCCCCCCTTTCCTTGGTGATGACATAATTGGCGAGGATCGCGATGCCCCAGGCGCCGCCTTCGCCCGCCGTTTTCATGACGGTGACGGGCGCGTTGATCGCCGCGGCGAGATAGCTTTGCCCGACATGTTCCGTCTTGAACAGGCCGCCGTGGCCGGTGATGGAATCGAGCTTGACATTCTCTTCTTTCAGCAAAATATCGCATCCCACTTTCAAGACGCCCAGAGCAGAAAAGAGATGGGCGCGGAAAAGGTTGGCGAGGTTGAAATTGCTCTCCGAAGTGCGCACGAACATCGGACGGCCCGCGTCCACCTTGGTAATGTGTTCGTTGGAGACATAGTTGTAAGCGAGCAGGCCGCCGCAGTCTTTATCTCCGTTTTCCGATTCGAAGTAAAGTTTATTGTACAGTTCTGCCTTGCTCATGCTGACGCCGCAGAGCCGGGCAAATTCACCGAATACGTCTACCCAGCCGTTGATGTCGGACGTGCAGTTATTGCAGTGCACCATCGCGACGAGATCGCCGACCGGGGTGGTGACGAGGTCGATTTCGGGATGAACTTTAGACAGCTCCTTTTCGAGGACGATCATCGCAAAGACGGAAGTGCCCGCCGATACGTTGCCCGTGCGCTTTTTGACCGAATTGGTGGCGACCATACCCGTGCCCGCATCCCCTTCGGGAGGGCAGAACGGAATGCCCGCGCACAGGTTGCCGGAGGGATCGAGCAGCTTTGCGCCCTCTTCGGTCAGCCTGCCCGCTTCGTCGCCCGCGACCAAAATTTCGGGAAGGATGTCTTCGATTTTAAAGGGAAGGTGCCTGTCCGCGACGAGATCGTTAAACTGTTTGAGCATGGCGGGATTGTACTGTTTGGTCACGGCGTCGACCGGGAACATGCCGGAGGCCTCGCCGATGCCGATGACTTTTTTGCCCGTCAGCTTCCAGTGGACGTACCCTTCGAGCGTGGTTTGAAAGGCAATTTTTTCGACGTGCTCTTCGCCGTTCAAGATCGCCTGATACAGATGCGCCACCGACCAACGCGCGGGAATGTGATAATGGAACAGTTCCGTGAGCAGGTCCGCCGCGGGCGCCGCGTTGTTGTTGCGCCAGGTGCGGAAGGGAACGAGAAGTTCGCCCGCCTTGTCGAACACCATATAGCCGTGCATCATGGCGGAAAAGCCGATTGCGCCGATGGTCGTGAGGGTCACGCCGTATTTGTTTTTGACGTCGACCGCCATCTCCTGATAACAATGGCGCACGCCCGTCCAAATATCGTCGAGCGTGTACGTCCAGATACCGTTTTCAAAGCGGTTTTCCCAGTCGTGCGCGCCGGACGCGATGGGATTGTTGTGTTCGTCCACGAGGATCGCCTTGATCCGCGTGGAGCCGAATTCGATGCCGAGGGCGGTCTTGCCGCTCTGGATGAGTTTTTTGATGTCGTTGGTCATAAACTCCCCTTCCCTATGATTTATTCTTAGTATCATTATAAAGAATAAGCGCAAAAAAATCAATAGCTGGACGAAAATTTTATTATATTTTTTTTCAAAAAATGAGCGAAACGTTCACTTTTTTGCGATTGCGGCGCTGCAAAAGGCAAAAAGCGTCCCTCGTTTACTCGCCCGCGCGGGGCGAAATGCCCCGTACGGGCCGCTGCGAGAGCCTTCTTATGCACGAAAAACGTTATGAATGGACGAAATTTGTAAAAAATTTGCAAATTCGGCCGTTTTTTTGGCGGGAACTATTGACTTTTCTCGCAAAATGGTTTATTCTAATGGGAGCAAAGAAATTCATTTAGAGAGGCGGCGCGTGCCGCCCGCACGGAGCGAAAGTATGCATTGCGAAGAATGCGGAAGCAAATTGATATTGAAATTCTGTGAAAACGAGGGGTTGGTTCCCTATTGCGAGACGTGTGAAAAGTTTGTCTTTCCCCCCTTTAAGACGGCGGTCAGCATGGCGGTCGTGGACAGAAAGCAGGACAAATTTCTCATCGGAAAGCACACGAACGGGGAATACCTGCTGTTTGCGGGGTATGTAAAGAAGGGTGAGTCTGCCGAAAAGACCATCGTGCGCGAGATCAAGGAAGAGACGGGGCTGAATACCGTAAAATACAGGTATATGTGTTCGCGCTACCATGAACCGAGAAACGTTTTGATGCTCGGATTTATCGTCATGGTTTCGGACGGGGAATTGCAGTTGAATACGGACGAGATCGAATCGGCGGAGTGGTGCAGCTTCGACGAGGCGCTCGCGCGCATCAGCCACGATTCGACGGCGGAATTGTTCTTGAAGAGCGCCGTTGCCGAGCTGAAGCGCAACAAACTGTAAACGGAGCAAAATGGGGGCGCGCATCGCCGAAGCGGTGCGCGCCCTTCGTTTATCTGCTCTTGTAGTTTTCGCAGCAGGTGCAGCTTTCTGCATCGCAGTTGCAGTCGTTGCCCACCGTAATCTTGTCGAGCGTGCAGTTTTTTCCGTCGCAGTTGAAGATGCATTCGGTCACTTCGCAGCCGATCGCGTTGTTGATCTTGTTCATAATAACCTCCTTCCCCTATTATGCCCCCTTTTGCCCGAAATATGATGGTTACGGTTGACTTTTTACCCGTTTGCATGTAAAATAGAGAGGAAATAAAAGGACGAGGTCATCCATTATGAAGGTCATACTCAAACAAGACGTAAAAGGAACGGGCAAAAAGGGCGAGATCATCGACGTGAGCGACGGGTTCGCCAAAAACTTTTTGCTGAAAAAGGGACTGGCGGAAATCGCTTCTTCCGTCGCCGTGAACAGCCTGAAGATCCAAAAGGAGGCAGAGGAACGCCGCCGCGCAGAAGAGATCAAGGCGATCAAGGAACTTGCCGCCAAGATCGATAAAACGACGGTGGAAGTGACCATCAAGTGCGGCGAAAACGGCAAGGTGTTCGGCAGCGTCACTTCAAAGGAGATCGCATCGAAACTGGCAGACATGGGCTATGAGATCGATAAAAAGAAGATCGTGCTCAAAGATTCGCTCAAGACGGTGGGCGATTACCCCGCGGAGATCCGCTTTATGGAGGGCGTTTCCGCCAAGATCACCGTCAGCGTCAAACCCGCTTAATCATGCAGCCGAAAGGAGCAGCCGACAACGGCTGCTCCTTTTCGTTGTCCCCTTATCGGCCGCCCTTTAACGCACGGCGGCGCGCCGCAGGCGTGCGGACATCCGCTTTGCCCTGCCCTTCAGGACGCGGCGCAGGATCAGCTTATACAGTTCGCCGGCAGGGATCACGGACAGCGAACAGGCAAATACGAACGCCCACTGCCCTGCCGAAAGGGGCGTCAGCGCAAACGCCGCGCGCAGCAGGGGCACCGCGCACAGCAGCACGTTTACCCCGATCCCGATCAAAACGGTCAAAAACAGCATCTTGTTGGAAAAAAATCCTTTGCCGAAGGCGGAATCTTTTTCCGAACGGATATTGAAAGAATGAAAGAGCTCTAAAAAGGAGAGCACAAAAAACGTGATCGTTACCGCAACGGCATTGCCGTAACGCGCGTTCGCGTACAGAAAAGCGAACAGCACGGCGGCCGTCTGAAAGACGCCGTAAAAGAGAACGGAGATCATGGACTGCGCGCCGAACAGTTCGTTCGCGCGGCGGGGCGGGCGGAGCATGATGTCGCGCTCCGCCTTTTCCGCGCCCAGCGATAGGACGGGCAGGCTGTCGGTTATCAAATTGATCCAAAGAAGCTGCGTCGCCGTGAGGAAATCGAAAGAATACAGCGCGAGGGTGACCGCGAGGATAGAGAGCACTTCCGCCAAATTGGTGGCGAGAAAAAATTGGATCGTCCTTTTGATGTTGGAAAAGACCCTTCTCCCCTCCTTGACCGCCGTGACGATGGTGGAAAAATTGTCGTCGGCGATGACCATATCGGACGCGCTTTTGGTGACGTCTGTGCCGGAACCCATCGCAATGCCGATGTCGGCGGCGCGGATGCTCGGCGCATCGTTGATGCCGTCGCCCGTCATGGCGACGACGTTCCCCGCCCTTTGCAGGCGCTGTACGATGAGAGATTTGTGTTTGGGACTGACGCGGGCAAATACGCGGCCGGCGGGGATGCGCGCGTCCAATTCCTGCTCAGACATTGCGTCCAATTCGGCGCCGGTGACGACCTCGCCTTCGTTCTCGGCGATGCCGAGGCGGGAGGCGATGGCAAATGCCGTATCCCTGTGATCGCCCGTGATCATGACGGGCACGATGCCAGCGCGTTTGCACTCGGCGACCGCTTCCTTTACGCCGGGTTTGGGCGGGTCGATCATGCCGCACAGCCCGAGAAAGACGAGCCCCTCTTCCGCGGCTTTATCTCCCTCGTTATAGGCGAACCCGAGCACGCGCAACGCTCTGCCCGCCAAACTGCTGTTGACGGCGAGAACGGCGCGCCGATCCTTTTCCGTCATCGGACGGACGGCGCCGTTTTCTAAAACGCGATCCGACTTAGAGAGCAGGATATCCGCGCCGCCCTTGACCAACCAAAGGCGCTCTTCCTTTGACTGCGCGAGTACGGACATCATTTTGCGTTCGGAGGAGAACGGATTGACGGCGGCGAGCGTAAACGACTCTTGCGACAAGGCGGCGCTTTCGGCATAGCGGACGAGGGCGACCTCGGTCGGGTCGCCGAGCAGAGCGCCGTCTTTTCCCTTCACAGAGTTGCAGGCGCGCATGCAAAGAAGCATCTTTTTGCGCGCATCGGTATCGGTTTTCAGCGTTACGTCATCCGTAAAATCCGACCAAACCGCTTCGACGGTCATGCGGTTTTCGGTGAGGGTACCCGTCTTGTCGCTGCAGATGCGGTCACATCCGCCCAGCGTTTCAACCGCATGCAGTTTGCGCACGATGGCGCGTTCGCGGCTCATCTTTTGTACCCCCATCGCCATGATGATGGTCACGACGGCGGGCATGCCTTCCGGGATGGCGGCGACGGCGATCGCCACAGAGGACATAAAGTTGCCGATCAGCGTGCTGTCTTTAAAGAATATCCCGAAAACGAAAATGACGGCGGCGACGCAGATGACCGCTCCCGAAATGATCTTGCCCAATTTGGCGAGGATCTTTTCGAGCGGGGTCGCGGCGGCATCCGTTTCCTCTAACAGCGCGGCGATCTTGCCGATCTCGGTTTCCTGCCCCGTATGCACGACGACCGCCTTTGCCTGTCCGCTGACGACGAAGGAAGAGGAATGCAGCATGTTTTTGCGATCGCCCACGCCCGTGCCCGCCGAAAGGGCGGAAGCGGTTTTAGAGATGCTCTTCGATTCGCCGGTCAGCGCGGATTCGTCGCAGCGCAGCCGCGCGCAATCGAGAATGCGGCAGTCGGCGGGGATCCTGTCGCCCTCCTCCAAATAGATGATATCGCCCGGGACGAGCAGGTCGCTTTCGACGAGCGCATCTTTGCCGGCGCGCACGCATTTTGTTCTGCCGACGGAGAGCTGGCGGAGCTTTTCGATGGCGTTATCCGCGCGGTACTGCTGAATGAAACCGACAAAGGTATTGAGCAGGATGATAAACAGCAGGATGCCCGTATCGACAAGCTCGTGTACGTCGGCGGTGACAAATGCCGTAACGGCAGTGATCGCCGCGGCGCAGATGAGCAGCACCGTCATAAAGTCGGTGAACTGTGCCAGAAAAAGGCGTACGGGCCCCCGCTTTTTTTTGCGGCGCAGCTCGTTTTTGCCGAATCGTTTGAGGCGGGCGGAAGCCTCTTCTTCGGACAGGCCGCGTTCGTCTGTATGCAGGGCCGCGAGCGCCTCTTCCGCCGTCATGGAAACATAGTCTTGCATAGATACCTCGTACGATAAACTGTTACATATTTTATTCTCGCACGGCGGCGAATATGTTCCGCTGAAAAAGCAAAAAAAATTATTTTATACAAGAATGAAAATCAATTGACAATGCGGGCATAAAAATGTTATTATAGATGTCGCTGATGGCGCGTGCGATGCGCCGTCTGCCCCGCAATATTTGGGGGTGTAGCTCAGTTGGTTAGAGCGCATGCTTGACATGCATGAGGTCATAGGTTCGAGCCCTACCATCCCCACCACAAAAAAGCACCCTGTACGGGTGCTTTTTTTATGAAAAAATGAGAACAATGAATCGCGCGTCGTTTGCGTAAGGGCGCGCTCGATACCTCACCGAAAGCCCCCACTTTTGTGGGAGGCAAATGAACTATCTCACCATATGGAGACCACAGAACTTGTCCTTATTTTGGCGATCTATTGAATTTGCGATGAAGAACAATCAAGCCGAGAATAAGTATCAGCGGAAAGGCAGTAGCAACAAGCAACCCTATTTTAAGATTACCGCCAACCAAATTGGAAATGCCTCCTACCATTGCAGGGCTTACTGTTGCACCTAAATCTCCCGCTAAAGCTAAAAATGCGAACATAGCCGTGCCGCCCCTCGGGCACTTCTGCGATGAAATACTGATAGTTCCCGGCCACATAATTCCCACCGAAACGCCGCAAAGCGCGCAGCCTGCCAATCCGATAATCGGCATAGAGGACAAAGATGCCATTAAATAACATATTACACATAATACACCGCACGCCAGCATTGTTTTGGTCAAGTCCAACTTCTCACTCATTTTTCCATACAATATTCGGGATATTCCCATAAATACAGCAAACAAGCATGGCCCCGCTAAATCGCCAATACTTTTGGAAACGCCCATTGCCAACTCTGTAAAAGCGGACGCCCATTGAGCCATAGAAGCTTCGGATGCGCCAGAACAAATCATAAGCAATATCAGCAACCAAAACAACGGCAATCTAAACAATTGCCCGGTTCGCATACTGTCGCCATTTTCAGTTAGGCGTTCAATAGGGCAAAAAATGAAATTAAATGTATTCAGTAACGGCACTATCGCCCAAATCAATGTAAGAATCTTCCAGTTCCCTGTACCAAAAACTGTAAAAAATAGTGTCGAACCTAAAATCACACCTACAGCACCCCAGCAGTAAAAGGAGTGCAGTAAACTCATCATACCCTCTTTATTTTCAAAAGGACAGGCTTCAACAATTGGACTGATCAACACTTCAATCAGTCCGCTTCCCATAGCATAAAGTACTACTGAAATCAGAATTCCTATAAATGGTGTAACGAGCAGCTCAGGCAGGATTGCCATTAACACAAGCCCTGCTGCGGACAACACCTGCGAAGAAATCACGCAGATACGATATCCTATTTTATCAACAAATTTTGTAGCGGCAAGATCAATCAGTAATTGTGTCAGATAGAATATCAACGGGATCAGCGCAATCTTTTCAAACCCAATTTCATAAGTGTTCTTGAATGTCACAAATAAAAGCGGAGTAAAGTTGGCCGCTATAGCTTGAGTAACAAATCCGAGATAACAGGCTATAAGGGTTTTCTTATAGTTTTTTTGCTTTGTCATGACTAATACTTCCAAGCAGATAATATATTATAATTTGATTGCATTATATCATCATAACTAAGCAACTTCAAGCAAAATAATGGGTACAAAAAAACCAGAAATATGCACTATTTACCCATCGCCCGATATTGCCCCGGTGTGTATCCATAGCATTGACGAAATTGCCGAATAAAATAATGTACAGAATTGAACCCACAGGAATAGCTGATCTCTTTAAATGTCAGCGTTGTATCCTTAATCAGTCTGTGGGCAATTTGAAGCCTGTGTTGAATAAGAGCTTCCACAGGAGAACATCCCATATATGTTTTAAAACAACGCCCTGCTTCACTTCGACTGACATTAGCAGCTTTGGCAATATCCTCAAGTGTAACTGACTCTGTATAATGCTCCTGGATATACGAGAGCATCTTCTGAATCCTTATTTGAGTATTGATTTGAATACGTATGTTTTCCGCCTTCGGTAAATCATCAAAGTTTGAGAATATATATTCTAATATCCTGCTAAGGTATCTTTGAACAGCCATTTCGTAACATTGCCCCTGTTCACTCATTAGATAATAAACATTTTTAATTAACCGATTCACCTCTTCATGCCAACTATTTTTTTGATTGAACACAACAAAAGGCAATTCATCACAGTGAGCGATAGGTTGAATATATTTCCGATAAATCTCACTGGTTTCTGGTGCAATAACGCCTCCCGAAAAGACAATATTCGGCATAGGATCAGGAATATCGCCAGATAATTGCT
>CAJFGA010000006.1 GCA_904374385.1 uncultured Clostridia bacterium
GAAAAGAAAAAGCTGATCCGCATCATCGTCGCATTGGCAATGTTTGCGGTCATCTTTGCCATCGATAAAATCGTGGGGCTCGGCGCGGTATTCGAAGGCCGCGCGGCGTGGGTATTCCCCTTCTGCCTGTATCTCATCGTATATCTGCTCATCGGCTACGATGTCCTTTGGCGGGCGGCGCGCAACATTGCGCATGGGCAGGTATTCGACGAAAATTTTCTGATGTGTCTCGCGACACTGGGCGCCTTTGCCCTCGCCATCTACCGCGGAGCGACGGGATTGGACATCGAGGACTTTGACGAGGCATGCGCCGTACTTCTCTTTTATCAAGTGGGCGAATTTTTCCAAGATTATGCGACGGGAAAATCGCGCAAATCCATCTCGTCCCTCATGGATATCCGTCCCGACTATGCAAACGTGCTGCGCGGCGGCAAGGCGGAACGGGTCGACCCCAATGACGTCAAGGTCGGCGAGATCATCCTCATCAATCCCGGAGAAAAAGTGCCGCTGGACGGCGTTGTCGCAGAAGGCGCATCCACTTTGGACACTAAGGCGCTGACGGGCGAATCACTCCCCGTGGAAGCGGGCATCGGGAGCGAGATCGTCAGCGGAAGCGTCAACATCACCTCGCAGCTTAAAGTAGAGGTACGCAGGGCGTTCTACGACTCGACTGTTTCCAAGATCCTCGAATTGGTGGAAAACGCCTCCGAACAAAAATCCAAGGCGGAAAACTTTATTACGAAATTTGCAAAATACTACACCCCCATCGTCGTCATCGTGGCGGCGCTACTGGCGGTCGTGCCGGGATTGATCACGGCAAATTGGTCTACATGGATCTACCGCGCGCTCAGCTTTTTGGTCGTATCCTGCCCCTGCGCGCTGGTCATCTCCATCCCCCTCTCCTTTTTTGCGGGCATCGGCGCGGCTTCCCGCTACGGCATTCTCATCAAGGGCTCCAATTATTTGGAAAAGTTCAACAAAGCGAATATGTTCGTGTTCGACAAGACAGGCACACTGACCAAGGGCAACTTTGCGGTGACAGAGATCGTACCTGCGGAGAACGCCGAAGAAATTTTGCGGCTTGCAGCCATTGCCGAGCGGGATTCCAATCACCCCATCGCCAAATCCATCGCGGCGCGCTACAGCAGAGAGGTCGAGGACGGCTATACCCTCACCAATATTGCAGGCGAAGGCATCCTGGCGAAAAGAAATCAAGACGTGATCCTGTGCGGGAACGAAAAGCTGATGGCAGAAAACGGCATTGCTTTCACACGGCTCGATGGCGTAGGAACCGCCGTATACGTTGCGAAAAACGGGCAGTTTATCGGTTCCCTTCTCATTGCCGACGAGGTCAAGCCGGAAGCGAAAGAAGTCATCGGCGAACTCAACGGTATGGGATGCAAGACGGTCATGCTGACGGGCGACAACGAGGCGATTGCGAGGAACGTTTCCGCAGCACTCGGGCTGACGGAGCACAAATCTTCCCTTCTGCCGCAAGACAAAGTGGCGGAAGTGGAAAAGATGCTGCGGAACAAAAAAAGCAAAGACGTGCTCTGTTTTACGGGCGACGGCATCAACGACGCCCCCGTGCTGATGCGCTCGGATATCGGCATCGCCATGGGCGGGCTGGGAAGCGACGCGGCGATCGAGGCTTCCGACATCGTATTGATGAAAGACGATTTGAGGGGCATTTCGCTCGCCAAGCGCATCGCTAAAAAGACGATGGCGATCGTCTTTGAAAACATCGTATTTTCCATCGTCGTGAAGGTCGCGATTTTGATTCTTTCGGCGGTCGGCCTGACAAACATGTGGGTCGCCGTATTCGGCGACGTAGGCGTGGCGGTCATCGCTATTCTCAACGCGATGCGCGTCAATTCTCGTTATCTGCGCGAAAAGAAGAAATCGCCCGCACGCGCGTGTGCGTAAACCGAAGGGGCGGTTGCCGAACCGCAACCACTGCCTTGCTATCGCCCTGCCGCGGCCGCACAAAAATTTTTGCCATGCCGTGCGCGAATAGCTGACTTTGCCCGCGATTTATGTTATAATAAAGGAGAAATCAGCGTATCGGATAAAACGCGCGACGGATGCGACGTGCGTTTTTCCTTTGTGCAAGATAACATTACACGGAGGCAAAAGCATTGAGCGGATTTTTCGGCGTGGCATCTAAAAAAGACTGCGTGTTCGACCTGTTTTTCGGCACGGACTATCACTCTCACCTCGGCACACGGCGTGCGGGGTTGGCCGTATACGGCCCCGGCGGCTTTGACCGCGCGATCCACAATATTGAGAATTCACCCTTCCGCACAAAGTTTGAGCGTGACTTTGAGGAAATGAAGGGCAATATCGGCATCGGCTGCATATCGGACAGCGAGCCGCAGCCCCTGTTGGTGCGTTCGCATCTCGGAAATTTTGCGATCGCAACGGTCGGGCGCATCAACAATACGGATGAACTTGTAAAAAAAGCCTTTTCGGAGGGAAAGACGCACTTTTTGGAAATGAGCGGCGGGAGCATCAATGCGACGGAATTGGTCGCCTCCCTCATCGACTGCGGCAGCACCATCCCCGAAGGCATTCAATACGCGCAGAACGCGATCGACGGGTCGATGTCTATCCTCATTTTAACTTCGGAAGGGATCTATGCCGCGCGCGACAAGATGGGCAGAACGCCCGTCGTTTTGGGCAAAAAAACGGGATCTTACTGCGTCACGTTCGAATCGTTCGCCTATCTCAATCTCGGATATGAATACGAAAAAGAACTGGGGCCTGGCGAGATCGATTTTATCACCGCAGACGGTATCCAAATCATTGCACCGCCGGGAAAAGAGTTGAAGATCTGCACCTTCCTGTGGGTGTATTACGGCAATCCCGCTTCCGCTTATGAAGGGCTGAACGTAGAAGAGATGCGCTATCGCTGCGGAGATGCGCTGGCGCGGCGGGATAATACCGTTGCCGACAGCGTGGCGGGGCTTCCCGATTCCGGTACGGCGCACGCCGTGGGCTATGCAAACCGTTCGGGAATGCCGCTCACGCGCCCCTTTATCAAATATACGGCGACGTGGCCGCGCTCCTTTATGCCGCAAAACCAAAAAAAGCGCGATCTGATCGCGCACATGAAGCTGATCCCCATCGATTCCCTGATACGGGGCAAGCGTTTGGTACTCATCGACGATTCTCTTGTACGGGGCACACAGATGCGCGGCACGGCAGACTTTCTGTATAAGAGCGGCGCGAAGGAACTGCACATCCGCCTCGCCTGCCCGCCCCTCTTATATGGATGCCCCTACCTGAATTTTTCGCGATCCAATTCCTCGCTCGAGCTGATCGCGCGGCGCAAAATCGCGGAAATGGAAGGGAGCGATGCGGAAGAGAAGGTCGCCCCCTATACCGATCCCGATTCTCTGCAGTATGCGGCGATGGTCGACGGCATCTGCAAAGAACTGCAGTTCACCTCGCTCAAGTATCACCGCTTAGACGATATGATCGAGAGCACGGGCATGCCTGCATGCAAATTCTGCACTTACTGCTGGAACGGAAAAAAATAATATGCACAGAAAAGGCGCGCCGAAACGGCGCGCCTCGCGATATCGTTCGGCGCCTCCGGAAACAAAATTTGTTCCGGAGGCGCTCTGCTATTCTTCCACGAACTTTCTGAAAATTTCCATCATCTCTTCGGAAACGACGTGCTCGATGCGGCAGGCATTTTCCTCGGCGAGTCTCTGTTCGGCACCCAGCTTCATGAGCGCAGCCGTCAGTACGCGGTGCCTCCCGTATACGTTTTCTGCCCTTTTTCTTCCCTCTTCGGTAAAGGTAATGGCGCCCGTTTCTCCGTCGATGAGGATGTAGCCCTTTTTCTTTAAGAGGTTGACCCCGCGCGACACGCTCGACTTGACATAACCGAGCTCTTCCGCCACGTCGACAGAGCGCACCCCCGCCTTGCGCTGCTGCAGGCGCAAGATCGTTTCCAAATACATCTCCTCCGATTCGCGGATCCATTTGCGCATACGGGATTACCTCTCTGCTGTTTATAAAAAAAGTATACCCGAACGGAGTGATTTTGTCAACAGTATTTCAAAAAATGCCTCAATCGTGCAGCTTTAAACCGTGCAGCATCTTGACAAATTCAGGGGAAAAGTGATCGACAATCTCGCTGCGTCCCCTATCGAGCGGCGCAATTTTTTTCATATCCTCGTCCGTAAGGGAAAAATCGAAGACGTCGAGATTTTGCCGCATGCGCTCCTGATGCACGCTCTTGGGGATGACGCACGCGCCGCGCTGCAAGCTCCAGCGCAGGGAGACCTGCGCCGCGCTCTTGCCGTACTTTTTGCCGATCTCCGTCAGGACGGGATGGGTGAAGATGCCGAACTTTCCCTCCGCAAAAGAGCCCCACGCCTGCGGCAATACGCCGAATTCGCGCATCGTATCGAGATTTTTTTGCTGCTGGAAGAAGGGATGGATCTCGACCTGGTTGAGCATGGGCGGGATCTCGACGGAAAGGCACAGATCGGCAATGACATGCGGATAACAGTTCGCCATGCCGATGGCGCGCAGTTTGCCCGCGCGATACGCCTCTTCCAATGCGCGCCAGCCGCCGTAATAGTCGTTCATCGGCTGATGCAGGAGCATCAAATCGAGATAATCGAACCCCAATTCCGCCAAAGAGCGGTCTATCGCCTTTTTCGTGCTTTCATAACCGATATCCTGCACCCAGATTTTGCTGATGACGAATACCTCTTCCCTCTTCAAACCGCTCTCGCGGATCGCGTCGCCCACGGCGCGCTCGTTCATATATGCCGCAGCCGTGTCGATCATGCGGTAGCCGACTTCAAGCGCCTCCGATACCGCCCTTTTTGCGGCCGCGTATTTGGGGATCTGGAATGTTCCGAATCCGATCTGAGGGATCTTTACTCCGTTATTTAAGGTAAAATATTCCATTGTTTGCACCTCAGTCATGTACTTTATAATTTTTTAAGAGCATCTCTCCGACGCCGGGCGCATCGGGGTCATGCCTGCCCCTGCCCGTATCGAGCGCATACAGCCGCTGCATTTCCGCATCCGTCAATGAAAAATCAAAGATATCCAAATTGCTCGCGATGCGCGCAGGCTTCGTCGATTTGGGAAGCACGACGATGCCGTCCTGCACCTCAAACCGCAAAATGATCTGCCCCGCGTCTTTGCCGTACTTTTGCGCCAACTCTGTAATGGCAGGGTCGGAAAGCAGCTTTGTATTGCCCTGCCCCAAAGGGCCCCAAGCTTCGAGCTTGACGTTCTTTTCATCCGTCAGCTTGCGCAGTTCTCTCTGCTGAAAGTAGGGATTGCATTCGACTTGGTTGACGGCCGGCATGGTTTCAAACTGCGGGATCCAGCGGTTCCAGATCTTGGGCGTCATGTTGCTTACGCCGATGGAGCGGATCTTGCCCTCCCGTTTGGCATCCTCGAGCGCCTTCCACGCGCCCGCAACGTCCCCGTAAGGCTGATGCAGCAAGTATAAATCGATGTAGTCGACGCCGAGATTTTTAAGAGAAGTTTCCAATCCCCTCTTTGCGGCCTCATATCCGTAATCTTGCAGCCAAAGTTTGCTGGTAATGAACACCTCTTCCCGCGGGATCCCGCTGTCTTTGACCGCTTTGCCCACTTCCGCTTCATTAAAATACGCCGCGGCCGTATCGATATGGCGGTAACCCGCTTTGAGCGCTTCGGACACGGCGCGGTAGGTCGAGCCGTCATTCGGGATCAGAAACACGCCGAAGCCGACCGCAGGGATATAGTTGCCGTCATTGAGCATAAATTTTTCCATCATAAATACCTCCTTGTTATACAACGTTATAATTTTGTATCAGCTGCGCAAGTTGATCACGGCAAAAGGCCGCCGTGCGCTCGCGCAGGCTGTATTTTCCGCCGCTCATGCACCAACAGAGCATTTGTCCATATGCGAGATCGACCAACACTTTCGCCAATGCAGGCAGATCGGCATCCCGCCGCATTTGGCCGTTCTCCGCCAAGAACGTGAGAAGGTCTGCCATATCCCGCAGATCGTTTTGCAGCTTTTGATCGCCGCCGTTTTCACAAAGGACGGGGTCGACGACGTTTTTTACCCACTCCTGCGCGAGTTTTACGCCGCTCTTTTCGATACAATCGGAAAAATGAACCATATAATTGGCCAATTTTTCCGCCGCGCCGCCGGGCGCTCTTTTCGCATTTTCGAGGATCTCGCCGAACATCCCGGCGCTCAAGGCAAATACAATATCCTCTTTTCTTTTAAAATAGGTGTAAAACGTCCCCTTCGCAACGCCGCACGCTTCTGTGATCTCATCGACGGAGGTGCCCGCAAGCCCTTTCTCCTCGATCAATTTTTTAGCCGCTTCCAATAATTTGTTCTTTGTTGCAAGTGCGGCACGCTGTCTGTTCGTCATTTATTTTCCCCTTTTTTGATTTTCATGATCATTATAGCAAAACACTGACTAAAAGTCAACGACTTTTAGTCAGTGTTTTGAAATTTTTTAAAGTTTACTTTCCGATAACCGAGAAACGCTTTTGAATATTGTTTTCATTTTCGATCTCGTCGATCATGGCGATGGCATAGTCGGCATAACTGATGCGGCTTTCGCCCCTATCGTTGACGAAGTATTCTTCGCCGCCCAAGAGGTATTCGCCCGTGCGTTCGCCGTCCGCCACGAAATCGCCCGCGGGGGAAAGATAAGTCCACTGCACGTCGCTGCGGGCCCGAAGTTCTGCAAGCGCCTCGCCCATGTTTGTCGCCAAAGGCTTGAACGCATCGGGAAAACTCTCTAAATCCTTAACTTGCACGGTGTGTTCGGGGTTTACATACAAGCTACCCGCGCCGCCCACGACGAGCAGGCGCACCTTCGTGCCGCTCAAAATATCGCACAGATGCTTCAGAGAAGTCCTGTGCAAGGGCAGTGTTTCGGGCGTCCATGCGCCGAAGGCATCGATGACGGCGTCAAATCCCTCCAAGTCCACGCGCGTCAGATCGAACAAATCTTTGACGACTGTCTTTGCTTTCGGATTGGCGACCTTATCTTCGCCGCGCACAAAACCGGTCACGTCATAGCCGCGCGAAACCGCCTCGTTGACCAGGTACGTTCCCTGCCTTCCCGCTGCACATACAATAGCTACCTTTTTCATGATAAAAACCCTCCAAAAAATTTTTGATTTGTTGTAATCTTTTTGATTACAACTATAGTATAGCATGCCTTTGTTGTAATGTCAAGTATTACAACTAAAATTTTTTAATTTTTTTTCGGAATTTTTCAGCAAAAAACCGCCCTCGCCATGAGAACGGTTTTCTATCATTATTTTTATCAATTTAAAGACCGAGACGACACGACGGTCACTTGCCTTGCATCTCTTTCAGCTTTTCCACGACGGGCGCATCGGCGGGTGCCCATGCCTGCGCATCCAATGCGGACAGAGGCATCCATACGAGCGCCTCGTGTTCCTTGCTGCGGTATCCGCTCAGCAAGCGGCACAAATATACGGAAAGTTCGATGGAAAAATCCGGATAAACGTGTTCCGTACGCAGTAAATACCCCGTCACTTCGATCTCGGCGCCCAATTCCTCGCGCACTTCGCGCACGACCGCTTCCTCTTCGCTCTCCCCTTCTTCCACCTTACCTCCCACAAATTCATATTTGTGGGCGACATATTCATAGCGGCTTTCGCCGCGCTTGGCGGCAAGCACCCTGTCACCCTCTATAATGGCCGCCCCGACGACGTGCAGTTTTTTCATTGTTTCTTCTCCCGTTTTCTGATCATTATAACACATATCGGCGCGCAAGGCAATTTTTTGTTCGACTTTAAAAATTAACTATAATTAACTTTATTTTTTGAAAGCTTTGCGCTATAATGAAAGTATGGAAATTTACAGGCAAAGCGACCTGCGCGACGGCGATGAGATCCGTCTGCGGCGGGATGGAAATATGACGACATATACGCTTTTGAACGGGAGCGGCGAAGGGACGGTCGAAGCGCACGAACTGTTTTGCGGGGCACAGCTTCTCTTTGACGACATGCACATGGACACCTTCGGCGAAGGGGGTGCAAGAGTGAGCGCTTTCGTCGTGGAACACTGCCGCAGCGGGCGGTTTGAAGGGACTTTTTGCGACGGGCGGCAGTTTTTCCTCGGCGCGGGCGACGTATGCGTGCATAACGTCGTTGACCGCAACGCATTCGCATCGTGCTTCCCGACCCGGCATTACCACGGCGCCACCGTAATGCTCAACTTGCCCGAAGGCGACTTTGCGGAATTTTTGCGCATTTCAGGCATCGACCTTGCGGCGCTCGCTCAAAAATTTTTGAGCAAAGACATATCCTGCGTCATTCGCGGCGACGCGGGTGCGGGACGCATTTTTGCGGACATTTATGCGGCGCGCGAAAAGCGGGACATCGGTTACTTCCGCCTGAAGCTCGCCGAACTGTTGCATTTTTTGCAGCGCTATGCGCCGAATGCGGGCATCCGCCGAACGCAGACGCTGCCTGCCGACATCGTGCGCGCCATGAAAGACGCCGAAGAGTACCTGTGGCGCCATCTTTCCGCCCCGCTGACGATCGACGGCCTTTCCGAAAAATTCGGATTTTCCCCCACCTCCTTTAAACATTATTTTAAAATGATATATGGTTTTCCCGTACACGAATATCTGTTCACCTGCCGCATGCAGATCGCACAGCACGAACTTGTAAAGACAAATAAAAAAATCTCCGCGATCGCACGCGAGGCGGGGTATAAAAATGTAAGTAAATTTTCAGAAGCTTTTAAAAGATTTTCGGGCATTTCCCCGCGCGCCTATCGCGGCAATCATGTTTTGTCTGAATGGAGCATTTTCATGCCCGCGCGGGATTGAATTTTATTTTCCTTTTCTCCTCCTTTCCCCTATAATAAAAGAAAAATTAACCATGGTTCATTCGATAAGGAAAAGGAGGTTTTCATATGCAAAAAAAAGAAGGGTACCCCACCCTTTTTGATTATGCGGGGCGGCATAAATATCTCACGTTTGCCGCACTCGTCCTTTCGGGGATCAGCGCGCTGCTTTCGCTGGCGCCTTTTCTCTATATTTGGCTGATCGTGCGCGGCGTTATCGAAGCCCTGCCGGGTATACCCGATACCGATGCGCTCATCTTTTACGGCTGGATGGCGGTACTGTTCGCAGCGCTGACACTGCTCGTATATATAGGCGGGCTGATGTGTTCGCACCTGGCGGCATTCCGCGTGGCGGCAAACATACGCAAAGCGACCATAGCCCATGTATTGGCGCTGCCCTCCGGCTCTTTCGACGCCGTCGGAAGCGGAAAGGTGCGCAAGATCATCGACGAATCGAGCGCGGCGACGGAAACTTACCTCGCGCATAATCTGCCCGACCTGGTCGGCGCCATCGCGACGCCCGCCGCTTTGCTCGTCATGCTCTTTGTTTTTGATTGGAGGCTGGGCATTGCCTGCATCCTGCCGGCGATTTGTGCCTTTCTGGTCATGGCGCGCATGACAGGCAGACGGATGCAGGAAAAAATGAAACAATATCAAGATGCCCTTGCCGACATGAACAACGAGGCGGTAGAATATGTGCGCGGCGTTCCCGTCGTCAAGACATTCGGCCAAACTGTTTTTTCCTTCAAACGGTTCAAAGCTTCCATCGACCGCTACAGCAAATGGGTCGTCGCCTATACGAAGGAACTGCGGCAGCCTATGATGTTTTTCACCCTGTTTTTAGACGCAACGTTCGCCTTCCTCGGCGGGGCGGCGCTCCTCATCGCGGGGCTCGCATCGGTAAACACGGCGTTTATCGTCGACCTCGTGTTCTACGTCGTCCTCTCTCCCCTGCTCGCGCTCATGTTCAATCGCATCATGTATATGAGCGAAAACGGAATGATCGTCAAGGATGCCATGGCCCGCATCAACTCTTTGCTCGATATCCGTCCGCTCGAAGAACCGGCGCAGCCACGGCGCCCGGAAGATTTCTCCATCGAACTCAAGGAGGTCAGTTTCCGCTATCCCGCCGCAAGCCGCGATGCGGTACATAAGCTGAGCCTTTCGGTAAAGGCAGGCGGAACTGCGGCGCTCGTAGGCGAGAGCGGCGGCGGAAAAACGACGGTCGCCGCGCTTATCTCCCGCTTTTGGGACGTTGCCGAAGGGGAAGTGAAGATCGGCGGCGTGAACGTCAAAGATATTCCCAAACGAGATCTCGCCGATACCGTATCCTATGTGTTTCAAGACAGCAAACTTCTGAAGGCGAGCATTGCCGACAACCTGCGCATCGCAAAACCGAACGCAACCGAAGAGGAGCTGAAGGCGGCCCTGACAGCGGCGCAATGCGACGACATCCTCGCAGCGCTGCCCGATGGGATCGCGACGGTGATCGGCGCAGACGGGGTCTACCTTTCGGGCGGACAGCAGCAGCGCATCGCCTTAGCGCGCGCCATCCTCAAAGATGCGCCCATCGTCGTTTTGGACGAAGCGACGGCATTTGCGGATCCGGAAAACGAATACAAAGTACAGCGCGCTTTTGAAAAGCTGACGGAAGGAAAGACGGTATTGATGATCGCGCACAGGCTTTCGACGGTCATGAACGCAGACGAAATTTTTGTGCTTGATGAGGGCGAACTGGCGGAGTGCGGCACGCACGCCGAACTGTTGGAAAAACACGGCGTTTATGCGCGCATGTGGCAGGAATATACGACCGCCGCCTCTTGGAAAGTGGCAAAGGAGTGCTGAACGATGATCAAATACCTTATGAAAAAGTACGCCCTTTCCGAACAGGGCGCGGTCGATTATATAAAGGCGATCGCGGCGGGCGTTGCCGTCAATCTGCTCAAAATGCTGCCGACGGGAATCCTGTTTCTGCTCGTATCCGACTTTTTGCAGCCGCTGCTCAACGAAGGGGCGGAACGCTCCTTTCATTACTGGCTGTACGGCTTCGGCACGCTTGCGGCGCTTATTCTGATGTACGCCGCCAATTACATACAATATAACTGCAATTATTTTAATACTTACAAAGAGAGTGCGGCGCGGCGCATCTCGCTCGCGGAGCGCATGCGCAAACTCCCCCTCTCCTTTTTCGGAAAAAGGGATCTTTCCGATTTGACGACCACGATCATGAATGACTGCACCGTCATCGAGAGCTCGTTTTCACACTATTATCCAGAACTGACTTCTTCCATCATCAGCACCTGCATCATTGCCATCGGGCTATTGATCTATAACTGGAAGATGGCGCTCGCCTCTCTATGGGTTCTTCCCGTCGCCATCCTCATCGTAGCCTTTTCCGGCAAGGTGCAGAGCGCCTTTACGAAAAGGCAGATCTCTGCTGCCGTGGCGTGTGCGGACGGGATACAGGAATGTTTGGAAACGCACAGAGATCTGCGCGCCTATAATGCGGAAAAAAAGTATGCCGCCGGGCTGTACAAAAAAGTAGACACGCTCGAAAAGAAGAAGTTCCTTTCAGAAATCATGACGGCAATATTTGTCGTCAGCGCGCAGCTTCTGCTGAAATTCGGCATCGCGACCACCGCGCTCGTCGGCAGCATTCTTTTGGCAGGGGGAGAAATCGGTACGCTCGTATTCTTTGCCTATCTGCTCGTCGTATCGCGCATCTACGACCCGATGTCAACTTCTCTACAAAACCTTGCCGCCATTATCTCCTGCAACGTGCATATCGGCAGGATGAAAGAAATCGAAGAGACGCCCGTGCAGACCGGCTCGGCGATCTTTGCCCCGCAGGGATACGATATCTGCTTCGAAAAGGTGCATTTTGCCTACAACGAGGGGGAAACGGTCCTCGACGAGTTGACCTTTACCGCCAAACAGGGAGAGATCACCGCGCTGATCGGACCATCGGGCGGCGGTAAATCGACGGTCGCCAAACTCGCTGCGCGGTTTTGGGATATTGACGGCGGCAAGATCACGCTCGGCGGACAAGACATTCAAAAAATAGATCCCGAAACGCTCCTTTCCGCCTATTCCATCGTCTTTCAGGATGTGACCCTCTTTAATAACACGGTCATGGAAAATATTCGCATCGGCAAGAAAAATGCGACGGACGAAGAAGTGCTCGCCGCCGCGAAAGCGGCGCAGTGCGACGAATTTGTACAAAGGCTCCCCCGCGGATACCAAACGGAAATCGGGGAAAACGGCAGCATGCTTTCGGGCGGAGAACGCCAGCGCATCTCTATTGCACGAGCCCTATTGAAAGATGCGCCCGTCGTCCTTTTGGACGAAGCGACGGCCTCTCTCGACGTGGAAAACGAATCGGCGATCCAGCGCGCGATCTCTGCGCTCGTCAAGAATAAGACGGTGCTTATCATCGCCCACCGCATGCGGACCGTCGCCGGAGCAGATAAACTTGTATTCATCAAGGAGGGCAAAGCTGCAGAGCAGGGCTCCCCTGCCCAACTTGCCAAGGCGGGCGGCCTGTACGCAAGGATGTGCGCACTGCAACAGCAAAGCACCGAGTGGAAAATTTAATTTTTAAGGCCGCATTCTGCCGACCCTGATAAATCTCCCCGCATTTCCACGCGGGGAGATTTCATTTAAGGGTATAACCAAAGAGCCGCACCCCTTGACGGCAGAAGCCTTTTTGATTTTCGTATCATCGGTCGCTTTTCGCGACGGCCTCGTTTTTGCATCGGCTTTTACCTACTATACCCCGCGGCTATCGCACGGTGGGGACATTTACAAAAGAGAGCCGTCCTGCAGGCGGCTCTCTTTAAAAGGAGGGAATGAAAAGATCTGCATATTCAAATAGTAAGTTTAAATAGGCGCGCCGTATACGGACGTTCTAACCGAACGGTAAGGCGATCCGCCTCCGGTTTTGCCTGTGACGCGCCCGCCGGATAGATACATACGGCGCTTTTTGAGGAGATCGGCACGTCGATTTCCGCCTCGCCTTCCTGCCGCCAGACAAACAGCAATGCCTGACTTTCCCTTTCATTCGTGTACAAAATAGTGACGGGTTTATGCTTTTCTGCAATGCGAACTATGCCGTTGGGGAAAGACGGATAAGAGCGAGCCGTAAAAGCCCGTATGTCTTTGTACAGCTTTACCCCCTGGGCGATCCGCTCTTTGCCCGTTTTTGTGGCGCGGTCAATGCGGCCGGAAAGGCATAATGCCCCGCACATGCCCGCGAGCATGGTATAAACGACGCTCTCATCGTCATAACTTTCAGGAACAAGGTCTCGATTTCCGTAAAAATCATCGTAAAGATGAGGGAAGGGATATGCCCAAATGCCCGCCTTTTCCGGCAAGAGCATGGCAAGAGCGCCCTGTACGATAGAAGGATAGTTGGCGGCGATCTCTTGATCGGAAGTGCTCTGCACATCGAAGATACGGAGCATGCCGTAGTCGCTGCGCAGCCCTCCCGAACCGCAGTTTTCCAATATAAGATCGGGAAATTCTTCACGGAGTTCACGATAAAAAGAGCGCACGGCGCGCGTATATTCTATGCCGTCAAAGCCGCTGTTTCCTATGCAATCGTTATAATCGTTTTTGATATACCGAATGCCCATTTGATAATAATCGCGCACTTTTTTCCGAATATATGAACGTACCGCAGGCTTGCGGAAATCCAAAAAGGCACGGGCGCCGCCCCCTACGCGCGTGCCGCCGCGCATCAAAAACCAATCCTCTTGACGGTATACGCGCGAATTTTCCCCCGCCACTTCCATTTCCAGCCACAAGCCCGGGATCATCCCCTTTTGACGGATATAGCGTATAACGCCGGCAAACCCCTCTTTGCCGAAAAGCGTCCGCGAATATTCCCAATCGCCCAACCGCGCAGTGCGGTCGGCCCCAACTTCATACTGCCAGCCGTCGTCAATACAAAATACTTCCGCACCCGCTTCCGCTGCCGCATCGATGAGCGGATATGTCTTTTCGGCACACGGCTGTGCCCACAGACAATTCATATAGTCATTGAACACGACAGGGAACGGCTTCCCCTCTCCTCTGCGGCGCAGCCGGATGAGGGCTTTGACGGCGGCATCCAATCCGCCGCAGACGATGCCGCAAAGAACGCGTGGCAATACATAGCGTTCGCCCGGCTCTAACCGCTTTGCCGTGCCGAGATGGCGCGCATCGATTTCCGCTGCCGCTATGTAAACATATCCGTCCTGCACTCCCGCCTCGATCCGCCAATTCGCCGTCGGTTCAAAGGAGAGAAAACAAAGCTCGCCGCTCTCCCTGTTTTCCACTGCGAGAAAGGGGTAAAACGTACATGTCGTATAAGCGCCTGCCGCACAGAGCGAGAAACTTTTGACGACGGGATGTACGGATACAGGCACAATATCTGCATCCGCAAAACTTAGACAATGATATTGGTATTCCGCCTGCCAACAACAGCCGAAATAATGCAGAAGCATATCCTGCGGACGGGCCGTACCCATCGCGAGGCGAATACAGCGCGAAAAATGATTGACCGTGATCGGCTCTTTCCCGCCGTTCACCAATGCAAACGGCACGTCCGCATGCGCGTCGCCGGCAATCGGACATGCGATGCGCAGACCGCTCCTGTGGTCCCATGTTTGGCCGTCTTCCGTTGCGCACTGCGCTGTCTGTAAACTGTTTGTCAAACTTTCTGCCGCGCTGTGCCCCGCTTCATATCCTTCCAATTCCAAAAAGAAAGGAGGGCGATTCTCGTTCATGTACAAAACTCCGTATTTTTCTTAAAAAATCGTCTGCATTAAAAACTGTACATACAGTCTGGACATATAATCGGAGGGATGATTTAAATTGTCCGCGATGATATCTTCCAGATATTTACACTCCAAAACAGATGCCTGCGCCGTATGAATATCGGCAAAAGCTAAATTGTCATATTCTTCTTCCAGCGTGGAGAGGACTTCGGCATATTCGCCCAAATCGTGCAAGCGCAGATTGCGCGTATCCCCCGGTTTGTTACGGCGGATTTTGTCATTGATCTCCGGGCTGGAAACGACCACGACGGATACATCGGGATTCGCGTCGCGGAAATAATCGATCAGCGCCTGGATATGTATCTTAAAAATATCGGCCGCCCTATCTGCGGAGGAATCGTTGGCGCCGAGAGCGATAAACACGATATCGGCAAAGCTTTTTTTCTGCTCCATCAGCGCGTAACGATCGCGCGCCTTATTGACGATATTGGGATTGATTTGATCGAATCGCCCATCAATCACGTTCATAAACTCCAGAGAGTCGATGCCGCCGACAGAACAGTTGGAAAGAGTGACCTTTGCACCCGTTCTCGCCTCGATCGCGCGTGCCGTGAGGTCGGCGAGCCCCAAAAAGTTGCCGGAACCGCCCGCACCTTCGCCGATGCTGTCGCCGACGAATAACATTTCGACTGATCCGCCCTCCTTTGCGCTCTGCGAAAAATGCGTGAGCCGATCCGCTTTAGATTGCAAAACATGTCCGCTGTATACCTCAGTGCGGATATATGTGATCACATAGCGGTAACGATACAAAACTGCTTTATCTGTGGTGACAGCCCTGCCTTCATCTTCCCCGGCACGATCGTTATAAAGCCAATCCGACGCCGTACCTTCCGGCAAGAAAAACTCGCTGTCCGGCATCGCCTTCATCGCGGAACCTGCCGGAATGACGAGAGACCCGTTTTCGATCGTATAATCTTTGCCCTCTTCATACAAAGTTTGCAGATCATTGCTGCGTACTTCGAGAACATGCGCCACCGGAAACATCAATTTTACAGGCAAAGTGCCGCCCAAACCGTCCTCGCGCAGTAAAAACCCTTCGTTATATTGGATCTGTGTGCTGTAAAAAGGCGTCGTGAATTGCATAACGTCGTTTTTACCGACCAAATCTTCCGCAGGCGTCTCTGCGAGCACCTCTTCCACCGTTTTCATTTCTGAAAGATTGCCTCCTTGCTCAGAACTCTGCGCACTGCCGCAGCTGCAAAACAAAATCAATGCCGTCAGCACAGCGATCAACAGGCACAGGGACTTTGTTCGATTCATCTTTTCCTCCTCTTTTCACTCAGATTCTCTCCACCTTGCGGAGCCAAGCATCGGCCAGCAGCTGTTTGCCCATTGCCGTCAAATGGACGCAATCGACCGTATAATCAGCTGCAGAGCCCTCTACCCAGTGTTCGGCAAAGATACCGTCCATCGGCAGATATACGGCACCGAATTCGTTGGCAAGGCGGCGAATCGCATAAATGCGCTCGAAGAGCGCATTGCGCAGTCCGTCCATACCGAAATCTTTTGGGATCAAAAACGGTTCTATGACCATAACTTGATCGGTATATTCATAGGCCGTGCGCAAAATTCGGCGGTATGTATCATAAAATTCCGCTTCAGACGCCATGCGCGGCGGCGTGCCGCGCACTGTCGTATCGTTGATGCCGCCGAGAATGGATATTGCGTCGGGGCGGATATCTTCGCATTCCGGGCGAAGGCGCCCGAGAATCTGCAGGCATGTTTCACCGTTGACCCCTCGGTTAAACCCCTCCACATCGCCGAGTTTTTCGCAAGCGATGCGGTTATACCCCGTCAAACCATGGCGATCGTTATAATCCCTTCCGCTATCTGTAATAGAGTCGCCGATAAATAGAATTTTGGCGTTCTTTTTGATCTGCAAAGTCTTCATTGTTTTTGATACTCCCTCAATACGGTTTCATCCGCATTCTCTCCGTTGATCATATGATAGAGTTTTAACCCCTTCGCTTTGGGGACAATTCCGTGCGGAGAAGAAGGCGACGTAAACAATCCGAAATCGATCTCGATCCCGGGGCCGGCGATCCAATCGTACAGGCGGAATACGAACACCGTTTCGATGTTCGGGCAAGAGCGGAACGCTGCAAAATCGGTCGGAAAAAAGGAAGCCTGCAATGCGTCTGCATCCTCTTTCGTCATGCCGCGCGTTTTGACAAAGTCGGAATCGTGGTATCCGAATTCGGTAATAAATATTTTTTTGCCGCCGTCGCCGTGACGCTGCATGACGCGCACGATCATCTCGGCACCGTCGCGCAAAATTTTCGGATCGCCCCCGAAATTGTAGGCATGATAACACTGCACCTGGAAATAATGATCGGGATCCGTATCGGCCGGCAGCCCCCGCGGGAACTTTCCCGATTCAATCGCGCGATAGGCGAATTCGTAAAATTCCGCCATCTCTGCATAGCCGCGATAGGGAGTAGGCGCCGGAAAAACGACAAATGCATTCGGATTGCCCCGCTTGACGCCCAACGTAGAATAGTAGCAGATGTCTGCGGCGATCTCGGCCTTTTCGAGATTGGTGTAGCAATACCGTGCATCGTATTCGGCATTTTTTACGCCGCTTTGACTGAATCCCGGTTTGGCGAGGTAAGAATTCATATTGACTTCATTGCCGCATTCCCAATACTCGATTTCCGGGAATGCCCGCGCCATCATCTCATAAGCCGCAGCGATCATATTCATCTCGTCGAAATACGTCTGCGTACCCGGAACGGGCATCTCAGCGACGGAATCCCTGTTCCCCGCAAAACTTTTTGGAAATACATAATTATGATTCATGGCAACGATGCGGATCCCGCGCTTTGTCAAATCTTCAACGTACTTTCGATAACGGGAAAATACGTCTTGCTTCCAAATCAGCACATCCGTATCCCCTTCGCGCTGCAGCAGGCGCTTGTGGTGCATCCAAATGCGCATTGATTTAGCGCCGAGACGGTCGATCAAATCGATCGTCACAAAAGGATCTGCCCCCTTGTCTAAAGAGCCCTCAAACTCTTCGCACATGCCGTACAGAAAGCGATCCGGCTCGCATGAATATTTTAATCCTTTTTTTACTTGCATATCAGCTCCTTACGATAAAAGCGGCACCGTACTGACAGCGATGCCGCTTACATTTCCGCGAATGTTTTACGCGGCACGATATCGGTATAACACAGAAATATCCGCATCTTTTCCGTTAAAATAGCGGAACAACGCGATCGCGGCAGGTTTTGGTAAAATCCCGCCGGCCTCAGCGGGCGAAGTAAAGAGTCCGAAGCTCTTTTCCCTCGGCTTTACGCCGCTTCCGGCCGTCGTCCAATTAAACATGCGGAAGCAAAAGACGGATTCGAGGGTAGGTAGATTTTCTCGCAGCAAGTCGAACGCCTCCGGATACCAATCGGCGATATTTTCCTGCAAGGACGTATCGAACTCGTCGCTCCAGCCGAACTCGGATAAAAACAGAGGTTTATCCCCGTCGCCGTGCGCAGCTGCAATCCGGTACATAGCGATATTTTCCTGTAGCCAAGCATCTCCCGGCGCGACATTTGCATACGGATGCCAATTGAGCACATCAAAATAGTGATCGGGGTCGATATCCGCGCGCAGCGCGCCGTTCCGCCCTTCCCCGGTTCGAGTGGGCAATGCCCCAGACTCGATCTGCTCATACAGCATTTCGATAAAGTATGTATCGCGGTCGTAACCGAACACCAGTCCTGGCATGACCAATTTATTGGCAGGATCCGCCGATTTGATGCCGAGATTCGCATAATAGCACTGATCCGCCGTAATGCGCGCCACTTCCTCTAAAGAGTACAAATAGGGAGTATTGGCGCTGCCGCCTCCCTGCACGAAACCGTTTTTGACGATCGTCGTGCCGCTTGGATGATCCGGCTCGTTGTTCGGCTCCCACAAATCGACCTCAGGGAACTCTTCGGCGAGCATGGCATAACAATCGCGGAAAAGTTCGAGGAAGGCGACATATTCCCTCGTCTGCGAGTCGGGATCGGGAATGACCCCGTTATAGGTGATCGGTCCTGCTTCGACGGGATACAAATATTGATGATTCATCACGAGGATGTTCTCTACCCCCGCCGATGCAAGCGCAGAAAAGTATGCGTGATAGTCCTCCACGATATCCCGCTTAAAAGACAGCGTATTGGAGGTCGGCGCGCGCTGTAAGACATACGGAAGGTGCATCCAGACGCGCACCGATTTGATTTGCATCGACTCGATAAGCCCGCATACGATCTCGTTCGTGATGCCAGGGTCTTTTGACGTTGTGGGAAGGCTTGAAGGCAATACGCAGATACCGAACAAATTTTCCGGTATCGGTCCGCCCTCCTCCCCTTCTTCGGGCGGATCGGAAGGATTTATGGGTTTTCGGGCGTTTCCTCCGAAGAGCCGCCGCCCGCAGTGTCTGCTGCATACTTATAGAGCTCCGATGTATCCGCATTGTCGCCGTTGAAATATTTGAAGAGCGACAGCGCCGCGGGTTTCGGCGTGATGCCGGATTCTTCTACCGGGGAGGTAAATATGCCGAAGGTTTTTTCCATATCCTTCACACCCTCGCCCGTCGTCGTCCAGTTGAACATGCGGAAACAGTACACCGCTTCAAGCGAAGGAAGGTTTTCCTGCAATAGGTCAAGCGCTTCCGGATACCAAAGGCCGATGTTGTTCTGGCGGGTCTCATCGAAGCTGTCGTACCATCCGAATTCGGAAAGAAACAGCTTTTTGCCGCCGTCGCCGTGTTCGACGGCCACATTATACATATCGATATTTGCCTGCAGCCAATCATCGTTGGGCTGAACATTCGCATACGGATGCCAGTTGAGCACGTTGAAATAATTGTCCGTATTGGTATCTGCGGGCAATACCCTATTGCCGTCCGCATCCTCGCTGAAAGGCAATTCTCCCGATTCAATCTGCTCATACAGCAGATCGATAAAGATCGCTGAAGCGGCCGTCGAGGAAAACACAAGTCCCGGCATGACCAATTCGTTTTCGGGATTGTGTTTTTTAATGCCGAGGTTTGCATAGTAGCAGAGATCCGCCGTAATGCGCGCCACGTCTGTCATCGAATACAGGTAAGGATCGTTCGCCTCACCACCGCCCTGCACATATCCTTCACGCACGATGGTCGTTCCGCTCGGGTGATCCGTCTCGTTGTTGGGTTCCCAAAGCGTAATTTCGGGAAATTCCTCCGCCAACATATCGTAACAATTGCGGAACATGTCTAAAAATGCCTGATAGGCGACGGGATCCGTCACAGGATCGGGCACAACGCCGTTATAGGTCGGCTGCGGGATCATTTCGACAGGATACAGATATTGATGGCTCATCACCAAAATATTTTCCACGCTGGCTTCATCCAGCGCCGCAAAATAATCGTGATAGACCTGTACCGTACTCTCCTTCAGTCGAAGTTCATTGGTGTAGCCGACGCGCTCAAGCACATAGGGTATATGCATCCAAACGCGCACCGATTTGATATTCATCGTTTGGATCAGATCACAGACGATTTCGGTCGTGATGCCGGGGTCTTTGGACGATGTGGGAAAATCGGACGGCAGCACGCAGATGCCGAACATTTTAGAACGATCTACTTCATAGCCGAGGCCCGTCTTCTGCGTTTCGCCGTTAGATCCGCCTCCGCACGCGACGCAGCCCAGGGCAATGGTCAAAGCCAGCGCCAGAGCGCAGATAATTTTAATGATTCTCTTCATGGCTGCCTCCTTTCTTTTTCTTGATCAGCAAGACTGCGGCGATCACTGCCGCCACGACAACGACGCCTCCCACGACAATGAGCGCGATCGCCCACGGCGCAAGTCCGCCCTCATCGGGCGTTTCCGGCTGTTCGGGCGGTTCGGGTTCTACCACTTCATCTTCCGTATCGATGTGGATGGATCCGCTCAGCGAATACAAATCCGCCGTACGGATGACCGCCGTCCCTTCCGGCTGAGAAAGGACGATATTCCCTTCGCGCGAAGCGGTGCCTTCGGCAAAATAAAGCGTCGCTACGGGCGTACCGAGAAGATCGTATGCGTCGTCCGCATTTTTGACGGAAACTTCGATGTAGCCGCCGATCATTTCCACTTTGAGTATACTGTCTCCTCCGATGATCCGATCGAGGACGACGGAATTTTCCCCGCCTGCATCCGCAACGCCTTCTGCGCGCAGGATATCGCCGTCAAAAGTCAACGAACAGGCGGCGCCTTCACCCGTCACGCCGAGTTCCAAAGTAAATCCGGCCGAAACGCTGCCGAATTCAATAAACATAAGCAGGCTGTCCATCGTGCCGACCGTCTGCGCCTGTCCGCCGGGGAGCATTTCCAACCCGTCGGAGGAGGCGATCGTCAGCTCATTCAGCGTCCAACCGTCGCTTCCGTTCCGGAAATCACTGCGCAAGAGGTCAAGGCTTTCCGCATTGGCCGAAATACCGCTCATCCATATTCCCGCAAGAAGGCTGAGCACCAAACCGAGCGCGAGCAGAATGCGGCTCGCACCGCGTTTCAAAATCGTCATGTCACACCTCCCTGCCGATCATAGGATCGATATTTGTAACGGAGTAATTGGTCGCATAGAAATATGCGGTGCCGGTAGGTTCGATCGTCATGGCAGCATACCCGTAGGTATCCACATCTGTATAAACTGCCTGCGGCGCTCCGAAAGAGGAATCGGGTGCGCTCGCCTCTTTGAGGAACACTTTGACCGTGCGCGAAGAGATGATGATCATGCAGGTATACCAAGTATCCTCTTCCGTTTCTTCAAACACGTTGAGCGAACAGGTCACATTGCTTTGACCCGTCATATTTTTGGCTATGAGCTGGGTCGTATCTCCGTTCTTGCGGAAGAAAATGCCGGGAGCATCGTTTGCGGAAGTGTCCGCCATCGGACGGCCGAAAGAATAGCCGAAGCCGGCAAGTTCGCTGTCGCTTAAATCGGGGAACGAGGAGGGTCTGAAGTCAAAGCGCGCGATGTGGTCGCCGAACTGCGTCCGGGAAAGGAAGGCCGCATTGCCGCCGATATTGTGGAACTGCACATAAGAACGGCTCATCTGCATAGGCAACTCGACCCCGCCATACATGACCCATTTGCGGGTATTGACATAATGTTCCTCGATGATCTCGCCGGCGAGCTCAAAAGAACTTGCCCCCTGGAAATTGATGCCGACATCATTCCCCGAAGGGACGATGGAACTATATACATACAGAGAAAAATTGTCGATGGAAGCATTGTTTTCAGGAGCGGCACTGCCGTCGAGCGTCACGGCAGAAACGGAGGTATAGCCGTCAAATTCCACATCGCTGAAAGTGACCTGCCTTTCGCCCAATGTCACAACGACCCGATTGTCACTGTACCCCACCAAAGACATGGTAATGCTTGTACCCGCAATGGTCACGGCAACTTCTTCGACTATCTTGCCGCCGGAAATATAGGCGAGCGCATAGCCGCCATCCGTTCTGCGAAGCCCGATGAAGCTGGCAGACGCCGCATCAGAGGCAGTAGATTCCAACCCAAAACCGCTGCCGATATAAGTCGACTGCGTCAGGTAGACGAGGGAAATATCATAGGAGATTTCAAAACTCTTCAAACTTGCCGCATTGCGGGAGATGGGAACATTATAGACAAGCGACCCGTTTGCCACGCCGTTATAAGACACCGTGCAGAATTCGCCGCAATATGTTCTCGATTCGATGTTTGTCCCTACGCCGCGCCAATTGGATTCGGTGGAGGTAAAGGACGGGAAGCTGATCGTCGTATCCGAAAAATCGTCTTCGAACACGGCCTGCTTGTCGGCGCCCGTACCCGTGCTCAGCGCAAAGGAGCGGATCTCCATGACCGTTTCGCCATAGGTGGTAAAGCCCATGTAACCGCCGATATTCACGCCGCCGTGTGGCTCGCTATCGAACACAATGGTCTGGTAGGTGCTTTCGTCATCTTCGGCATTCCCCCATGTAAACGAAAAATCATAGCGCACGTCTTCCGTGCCCGCTGTTTCCGGTTTTTGGGTAAATTCCATGATAACGCGCTGCACTTTCCCTTCCGCCAACAGATTGCCCTGCGTAGTGATATTGCACGGATGGAATTCCGTGGTGTCGGGCGTTCCGAAAAATCCCGTATTGGTAGATACATCGCGCGCACCGAGACGAAGGCCTCTGTCGCCGCTGGCACCGTCCTCATCTCCTTCCTGATACCCCGCATGCATTTGGATAAAATAGGAAGAAGGCGAAGCATAAAAGAATCCGTTCGGATTCGTGTTGCCGAAAAATATACCCGACCAGCTGGGAGAACCGACCCAGTTCATTTCCATTTCGATGGTAAAGGATTCCCACTCTTCGCTCAGCTGCGATTTTTGCAACAGGACCCACGAGCCCCATGTATTGATGCCGTTGAGCCGAAGCGCAGAATATTCAAGCGCACGGTTTACCCCATTGGTCGTAGACCATGCGTCCGGATTCAATTCAGAACTTTCGAAGTCATCCGTCATTTCCAGGCTGCGAATGTTTGCGGCGGAGGCCCGCTCCGTATCCGAAAGCATGGCCGCGGCACCGATCCCGCATGCGAGCGCCAGAGAGAGGATCATTGCTAAATATTTTTTCAAAATATCATTCCCCTTTTTAATTTTTAAATCGTTTGATCAGAATTCGATTTTAGGCGTAAATTTATCCAATAAAATTTTGACGATAAACACGACAGGCCCAAACAATACAGAGAAAAGGATACCGACCGTCGCCGCACTCTTCGCATACGACTCAATGCCCATATTCGTGCGGACATATACATACATAGCGACCGTAAGCGTCATCCCTTCCGGTCCGCCGCCTTCATTCGTCAAAAGCATGGGCTGCATCAGAAATCCGAACATTCCCATCACCGCAAGGACAATGAAGTTGGATACCGTCGTCATAGTGAGCGGAAGCGTGATGCTCCATGCCTCCCGCCAAAATCCGATCCCTTCCAGCTTTGCCGATTCGGAAATTTCCTTCGGGATGCGCTGCATGGCGCCGCTCATCAAAATGACGTTAGAGCCGAGGCCCGACCAAACACAATACAGATAAATCAACGGCCATACGAGCGGATTGTCTGTACTCGGCGTCAGCCACTGCCATTCGACGCCGAACAATTTTTCGAACAAGACGCGGATGGTACCGAAAGACGGATCGAACAGGTACTTATAACACATCGTCAAAACGACGATAGAGATCATGCTCGGCAGATAAAACAGGACGCGGAAAATGCGCTCGCCGGGCACATGTTTATAAAACGAATATGCCGTAATAAAAGCCAAAGGCAAAATGATGAACAGCCCAGGTATGATGGAAAGCACCGAATTCCACATCGCGCGGTTCATGATGGGGTTGTCGCCGAGCACCATTTCTTGGAAAGTGCGGACGAGATCGTCTACGCCGCTCCACACATATTCGCCGCGGATCGGGTTGTACGTTTGGAAAATGAGCATAAAGCTCTCGATGTTGACGTACAGCCAAAATACTAAAAAGTGTATGATCGGCCATGCGACAAGGCTGACGACAAAGAGATATTCATTCCTCTTTTTACGGCTTTTCAGTTTTTTAGAAACGCGTATGCGCTCTTCATCCGTTAAAAGGATATCGGACGCGCTCTGCGCTTCTTTTGCTTCAACGTTATCTGTCATGATTTCCCCTATTTCCGCGGCGGAGGATAAACGCACCGCCGCGGCCTTGCATTTTCAAAGATCAGTGAATGCCCAGTTGATCGACCCAAATCCCGTATTGGCGGTTGGTCGCCGTGACGACGTCTGCCATGATTTCTTCACCCGTTTTGGTCAGTATACCATTGAGGCAGGGACCCGAACCGACGCTCTGGAAAAGTTCGGGGCGCTGATAGGTAAAGATCCAGGAAATATAGGAATCGCGCTCATCTTCGGGCACATGGCCCTTGTTCATGGGGTATTCGGTGATGTTAAAGTCAGCCGTTTCATACAGCTCGAGCGAGCTGCGGACAAAGTCGGAATATGTAAAATCGTATACCTCTTCCGCCTTCATGGGATCATAATTGAAGGGGCGCTGTACGCCGGTACGCATCGTAAAGTCGAGGAGCATCTCCTCCGAATGGATAAAGGCCAGGAATTGTTTGGCAAGTTCTTTGTTCTGCGCGCCGGAGGGAATGAGGATGACGTCCATTTCCGCATTGTTGTTGACGATATAGGGATCGCCGTTTTCATCCGCCGCTGCCTTCACGCCGAGGTTGTTGCCCTGCGCATCATGCACCGATTCGTCCAACGAAGGGACTGCCATCGCCTTCATCGTGAAGCCTTCGGGCATAAAATCGCGCATTTCATTTTCGATCCAGTTGCCGACGAAGATAAACGCCGCTTCGCCGTTGACGAAGGAAAGTTCTGCATTTTCACCGGTGATTTCGTCTGCCCTTGCAATGCAGTTAATGTAATTACCGTTACCGTCCGAAATCAGAGAGGCGAGGGTATCGAGCGCGACCTGGATCCCCTTCTGGTTCCAGACATTTTCGCCGCCCGTGAATGCATCCACATCGTATCCGGGCGCGCCAAAGTCCCAAAAATCATAGTAGGATCCCTGTCCGAGCGCTTCGGCCGCATCGCTCGCTTCATAGGCGCCCTGATACTGTGCCCACCAGGCTTTCAAGGGGAAGGTGAGCCACCACTGCCCCTGCTGGATGCCGAAAGCGAATGCCTGCACCGTCGTGCCGTTGCTCGCTTTGAGCTGTGCCGCATTGAGGTCATCTACATATTCATACATTTCGCTCATCGTTGTGGGAGCATGATCCCAATTGCTGCCCGTAGAGCGGCGGGGCGTATTGAGAACGATATCCTCATTATAGACGATGCCGCAGTTCTGCACGGACCAAGGGATGATCCAAGGATGCGAAGCGCCCTGCCCGGGGCGGATCGTCATATAGGGAACGTCGATCCGTTCGTCGATCATATATTCGGCAAGCGTAGTCGTCGTTCCGTCCAGCAGCTGAATGGGCGTCTGCTCATACAGATCGTCGAGCGGCTCGACCCAGCCCTGGGATACGAAATACTGCCAGTCGCAGCTTTGGTTGAAATAAATATCGGAAAGCTCTCTGCCGGAGGAGAGATAGGTCGTAATGGTCGTCTGCAGGTTGTTGTCGCCGATCAGATCGACCGTAATGCCGGGATTGGCTTCTTCAAACGCCGCCGCAGCCGCTTCCATCCACTCGGACCCGAATCCGCCCACATAATAGCGGATCTCCAGCGTATTTTCGTCGCGCGTCGTCCCTCCGCAGCCCGCAAACAACCCAACGGAACCGCTTACGGCGAGGAGGCAGGCGAGCGCCGCCGTAATAATTTTTTTCATAGAAAACTCCTTTTTAAATTTAACCTTTGATACCGCCGCCCATGTTCAGGCGGATGATCTGCTTTTGGCACGCCGCAAAAATGATGATGACGGGCGTGATGGTGATGATGACGGCTGCGAACAGCTTGGGATAATCGAGCGTAAAATCGCCCGCCGTAGTGATGTTGTCAGACACCCTCTTCAATCCGACGGCAAGCGTCTCGTGGGAGGGATAGAACATATATGCGGAAGCATAATCGTTCCAGTTTCCGATAAAGCCGAGGATCCATACGGCGAACATCGTCGATCTCGCCTGCGGCATCATGATCTGCAAAAATACCCGCCAATTGCTCGCGCCGTCGATCTTGGCGGCCTCGGCATATGTATCGGAAACGCCCGAAAAGATACCGTACAGAATGAGGAAGTTCATGCCGAACCCGGTAGCGCCCTTTAAAATCATTCCGATGAGCGTGTCATACAAATGCAGATCGTGCATTAACCGGAACATCACCGGCAGAGATCCGGTCGTCGGAATGAACATGATCGAAATCGCAATAAAGTAAAGCACGCGTTTGCCGGGAAACTTATATTTTGCCACCGCATACGACACGCAAGCGGTTGCAAAGAGAGAAGCCGTCGGCACCGTCAAACTGAGCGACAGAGAGTTAAACAGCATCGACGCGAGGTCAAACATCTGAAACACTTCTACATAGTTGCTGAACATGAGCTGTTGCGGCATGGGCCAGGGGTTGTTGAGGAATTCCTGCTTTGTCTTTAAGGAATTGACCAACATCCACCCAAGCGGATAGATGATCGTCAGCGCATAGAGTGCAAACAGCACGCACAGCACGACGAGAACTGCCCTATGGCCGCGCTCCCATTTTTCCTTGACCTCGGATTTCTTTTCCTCGCGGCGGTTTGCCCGCCAGCGAAGAAAAGACACCTTGGCGTTGGAGTAAACATCCTTAAAATTCATAGTTTTCTCCGCATTGCATTGATCTGATTTATACTTCGGCTTACGCCGCTTCGGCAATGGTAACGGAAACGCAAGTGATCGGAATGCGGACGATATACGTTTCTTCCGCATCGATGTCGCCCAAATAGTGGAATGTCACCTTTTCATAAGTGTTGTTGGAATAAACGGTGAAGCGCAGCGATTCATCGACGACGCTGAGATCGGACGCCGATTGACTATTGATGCGCGAGCCGGCATCAAAGAATACGCCGCGATAGATGGGCGCGTTGATCGTGGATGCCAACGTATTGTCGAGATAGTATGTGCCGTCGGACTCGATCGACCCGCGGCCGGAAGCAAAGGTTTCCGTAGCGATGCCGTTTACCTCGTCAATGTCCCCTTCCACCGTAACGGAGAAAGTTTTGCTGATATCCGTACCGGATACCGTTGCGGTCACATCTGCGGTGCCATAGCCGTCCGCGACCAAAGTGTAAACGCCGCTCTCTACCGTACGCACGACCTCGACGCAGCCGTCTGTGCTGTATGTCCAGTCGATCGTATACGGATCGCAATCTTCGGGCGTGGAAGCGACTGTAATCGTCTTAGATTCCCCGCGCTGCATCGTGTCGCCGTCGGCAACGCCCGAAAGGGTAATATCTGTAACAGGGTTCGCCACAACGGGTTCAACCACGGAGATCGCCGTCCTGTCAGAGATCTCTGTGCCGTCCACCGTGACGGTAATGATCGCCGAGCCGGCCGCAACGCCGGTCACTTTGCCGGAATCGTCCACGCTGGCTTTCGAGCTGTCGCTGGATGACCAAGTAACATCCGCTTCCGCGTCGGCGGGCGTGAGAGTATAGCCGAGCGTAACGCTTTCGCCAACGTCTAACTGATTCCCCGCGGGTTTGTTCGTGATGCTGACCGCCGTAACGGTGGGTTCGTTATTGCCGTCATCGTCATTGCCGTCGTCGGTGACAGAGGTGCAAGCGGTAAACGCGCAAACGGCGAGCATCAACGCAGCCAGCAACAAAACGAAATGTTTGAAGAGTCTCTTCATTTTCCTTTTACCATCCTTTTTTTATTTTTGCGGGCAAAGCCGCTTTATCCGATTTATAATTTCCAATCCGGCAGATATTTGGCGGTGTTTTTGACCATTTCGCCGAAAAGCACTTCCGCTTCGGCCGGGGCCAACCGGCTGCAGAGAGGTTCCTGTATAAATACGTTGAACGTCTGCGCCAGATCGCGTTTGCGGATCGCGCGGAGCGTATTTTCCTGCTGCCAGATCACCCGCAGGACGAGCGACTGGATCGTAGGGAACAGCGGCTCTGCGCCGAGCGCTTTGACTTCCCCTTTTTTGAAAGAGGCGTTCGTTTCCACGACCGCGTTTTCAGGCGCAAAGGGTACCTGTCCGTGATTGGGAAGGTTGACGTTGGAAATAAAATCGCGCATGCCGACGAGTCCTTCCATCAAATAAACGAACTCTTCATCCGACTTTTTGATCTCGAGCGGATCTTTGCCGCTGACCAGCCCCTCCGTCTGACGGATACGCAGCGCGAGATCCTGTTTGCGCCAATCGACGGACGTGAGAGCGAATCCCCAGCGCGCGACCGTTTCCGGATCTTTCAAATACCATGCGCCGTTCATAAATTCCGCAAGGTGTCTGTCCCCTGCCGCCGCGATTTGCCCGAAACGGCGGAACAGATCGATCTTGACGAGATTGGTGCTCTTAAAAGGGTTCGCCTTTACTTCCTGATTCATGCTGTCCGCAAAGTGCCTTTCAACATATTCGCGGTACATCGGGAAGATATCCTGCCCTTTATATTCAGCCTTTGTAAACCATGTAAAATGATTGATGCCGATAACATCTGTTTTGATTTCCTGGCGGGGGATATCCTTTTCTCCCGTCATCTCCTCTACGACCTCCGCCAAAAAATGCTGGGTGCCGAATACTTCATGGCAGCAGCCGAAAGCTTTGATCCCGGGAAACACATCGTACAGCGTACGCGTGCAAAGCGTCATCGGATTGGTAAAGTTGATGACAAACGCGTCGGGGCAGCAGCGCCGGATCGCGTCGGCAAATACCTCGTACATGGGGATGGTACGCATGGCGCGGACAATCCCGCCGGGGCCGACCGTATCGCCCACAGACTGGTAGATGCCAAACTTTTCGGGCGTATGCACATCGGAGTGCATTTCGTCAAAGGTGCCGGGCAAAATGGATATCATGACAAAATCCACCCCTTGGAGCGCCTCGTCGAGGGTATCGCACACGCGATACTTCCATTTGCTCACCGCACGGGGATCCGCATAAATGCGCTCGCCGATGATCCGGTTGCATTCGGCAGCTTCCTTATCGATGTCATACAAATTGACTACACCGCAGAAACTTTCCTGCACGGCGAGGTCGTACATAAACGTACGCGCCCAGCCCCTTGAACCGCCGCCGATATAGGCGACTTTTACATCGTTCCTCTTCATATTCCTTTCCTTTGCAGATATCTCACAGCTTTTTTCAATTAATATTTGCAGATACTTGCGCGTCATGACGCGCAAGTAAGAGGCCTCTTACTTGGGACTTAACCATAAATATTTCCGTGTAAAAGCGCTTTAAATTGTTTTGTAAGCGCTTACAGTTTAGATTATATCACAGGAAACACGATCTGTCAATACCTATTTTAAAAATTTCACATTTAAATTTTTTTCCGCTCAGCGCTGTACTCTTCCGCTCGCGTTGCCCTCCGCCAACGAAAGCACTTCATCCGCGCTCACCATATTGTAATCCCCCTCCACCGTCTGTTTCAGGCAGCTTGCGGCAACGGCAAATTCGATAATTTTTTGCTCGTTCCAACCGCAGAGCATCGCATAGATCAGGCCTGTGCCGAAAGAATCTCCCCCGCCGACGCGATCGACGATGCGGATGGGGTATTTGCGGGAAAAATAGGCCTTTTCATCCGCATACAACATGGCGGACCAGACATTATCGCTGGCAGAAATACTTTCCCGCAATGTGATCGCAACGACTTTAAACCCGAAACGCTTGCCGAGCTGATCCGCAACGCTGACATAGCCCTCGCGGTCAAGGATCCCCTTTTGCACATCCGTCGAAGCCGCATGGATGCCGAAAACATCGTCGGCGTCCTCTTCATTGGCGATACAGACGTCTACATAGCGGCAGATCTCGCTCATCGTGCGGCACGCTTCCTCTTTGCTCCAAAGCTTTTTCCTGTAATTGAGGTCGCATGACACCGTAATGCCTCTTTTGCGCGCTTCGCGCGCTGCAGTCAGGCAAACCGAGGCGATATTCCCGCCTAAAGCCGGGGTGATCCCCGTGAAGTGAAACCAGTCTGTGCCGCGGAAAATTTCATTCCAATCATAATCTTCGGCAGAAGACGCCGCAAAGGCCGATCCCGCACGGTCATAAATGACTTTAGAGGGACGTTGACTGGCACCTTTTTCTAAATAATAAATACCGAGCCGCTCGCCTCCGCGCACGATGTGCGAGGTATCGACCCCGTATCGCCGCAGACTGTTGAGCGCCGCTTGGCCTATTTCGTGTTTGGGAAGGCGGGATACGAATTGAGATTCTACGCCGAAATTGGCAAGGCTCACTGCCACATTTGCTTCCCCTCCCCCATATACGACGCCGAAACGATCCGCCTGAGTAAAGCGGAGGTATCCCTCCGGCGCGAGGCGGAGCATGATCTCTCCAAAAGTAACGACCTTCATTCCCTGCCCTCCGAAAAAGCAGCGATCTTCGCCACGGCAGACGCCGTTTTGGCGCGGATATCCCCCTTCATCATCCAACTGCCTCCCACCGCGACGACCTTGCCGAAAGAGAGATATTCGAGCATATTCTCTTCATTGACGCCGCCTGTCGGAAGAAAGCTCATTTCGGGAAACGCCGCGGCGATCGCCTTGATCGCCGCAAGCCCGCCGTACACGCTTGCAGGAAAAAATTTTACGACCGACAGCCCCGCTTTGCTGGCCGCGATGATCTCTGTAGGCGTGACGCATCCGGGCAGGTACGGCAAACCGATCTGCGCACAATAGGCCGCTACCTCCGCATCGAATCCGGGCGAAACAATAAACTTGGCGCCCGCTTCGGCTGCCGCTTGACACTGTCTCACATCGAGTACCGTACCCGCCCCGACGAGCAATCCTTTGCAGGAAGCGGAGATACGCGCAATCGCTTCCGCCGCGCAGGGCGTGCGGAATGTAATTTCCGCCGTGTGCAGTCCGCCTGCAAGGAGCGCTTCCGCCGTCGGGATCGCGTCGTCTGCGCTGTCTAATACGACGACCGGAATCAGCCTGTCACGAAACAATTCGTTCATTGCGCAGCCTCCGTACCGAAATATGCCGCGGCGTTGTTGTACGAAATATCGCGTACCACGGAGGAAAACGCATCAAAATCATAGCCGATCTCACCCGCTTCCGCCTTGCGGCCCAGCCAGTCGCATAAAATGCGCCTGAAATAATGATGGCGCGGATAGGAGAGAAAACTGCGGCTGTCCGTCAGCATGCCGATGAAGGTAGCGATGTGCCCCGTATCGGCCAAGGCATCGAGCTGCGCACGGATACCGTCAAAATGATCGAGAAACCACCATGCCGGCCCGAATTGAATTTTTCCGCGGGCACTGGCGTCCTGAAAGCATCCGGCGAGCGTCGTAAGCGGCAAATTCCATGCGGGATTCAAATTGAACAAAACCATTTTGGGAAGTTCCCCTGCCGAATCGAGCGCATCCATCCACTGCGCCAGCGCCGCAATGCTCGCGCTGTCGTCTATACTGTCATAGCCGGTATCCGCCCCTAAAATTTTATACATGCGCGTATTATTGTTGCGCATCGCGCCGACGTGCATCTGCACGGCAAGGCCGTTTGCCGCGCATTCGCGCAAGACCCGCCCCATTACAAAAGATTTATAAGCATTGGCCTGCGCGCTTGTAACCGCTTTTCCTGAAGCGGCGCTGTCAAACGCCTGCGCCGCCGCCTCGCGTGAACAGGGCGGATATACTTTTTGCAGAGCGATGTCTGCGGCGACGGCCCCTTTTTCCTTAAACTGCCGCACACGTTCGGCGATCACCCTTTCTAAATCATCCAGGGAATCGATATTGCCCACGATCTCGCACAGGCGGCGCAAATGTCCGGGAAATGCGGGATCGTCTATATTCATGATTTTATCCGCACGGAAGGTCGGCAAGACGCGGAAGGGATAGTTTTTGCGGCGGATCCGGTCAAACACGCTCAGATCGTCAAAAATTTCATTGGTCGTGCAGACGATTTTGACGTTAGAACCGCCAATCAAAGAAGAGGGAGAGAGCTTATGCGTTTTGATATAGTTGTTGGCCTTTTCCCAGATCATATCCGCGTTGGCAGAGCAAATGCGCTCTTCGATGCCAAAATAAGCACGCAATTCCATATGCGACCAATGATAGAGCGGATTGCCGTATGCCGTTTCCAGCGCGTGCACATAGCAGTCAAATTTTTCTTTATGGGACGCATTGCCCGTTATGTAACGCTCGTCGATGCCGTAATTGCGCATCAGCCGCCATTTATAATGGTCACCGCCCAGCCACAGTTCAAAAAAATCTTCAAATGTTTCGTCCTTTTCGATCACTTTTTCCGATAGGTGGCAGTGATAGTCAAAGATGGGCATGTCCTTGGCGCATTCATGATACAGCCTCTTGGCCGTATCGTTGGTCAATAAAAAATCTTTGCCGATAAATTCTTGCACTTAATTTAACCTCACAGATGAATTTACAAGGTGACGCCGCGTTTCCAAATGGCGATCTCGCGGCAGCGATTGCGTTCCGCCGCTACCCGTTCGCCGTTCGCCGTGCGGACGATTGCCTGCATCAATTCCTCGGCGGCGCCGGCAATGCCGCACCCGAAAGCACGCGTCGCGTCAAAGTCGATCCACCGGGATTTCGCCGCGGCAAGCGCGTGGTTGGAAGAAATCTTCAGCGTAGGAACGATGCCGCCGAGCGGCGTCCCTCTGCCCGTCGTAAACAAAACGAGCTGCGCCCCCGCGGCGGCAAGCGCGGTCAAAGCCGTGCCGTCATTGCCGGGCGCTTCCAGTACGGTAAGCCCCGCCGTACGCACCCTACCGCCATAGCGAATGACGTCGGTAACGGCGGAATGGCCGCCCTTGAGCACGCAGCCTAAAGACTTTTCTTCCAAAGTCGTGATGCCGCCCTCGCGATTCCCCGGGGAAGGGTTTTCCCCCACACTTTCTCCATGACTGACAAAATAATGCTTGAAATCCTGAATCACTTGTGCGAGCGCCCGAAACTTTTCTTCGGATACGCAGCGGTCCAGCAGCTGCTGTTCTGCACCGAACATTTCAGGTATTTCCGTCATGACTGCGCCGCCGCCTGCGCCGACCAACAAATCTGCCAGTGCCCCCACGACGGGGTTGGCGGTAATGCCGCTGAAGGCGTCCGATCCGCCGCATTTTAAACCGACCGTCAAGTCGCTCAATCGGCAGTCCGACCTTGTATCCGCTCTGCAGATCTCCGCCAATTCACAGGCAAACGCCGCGCCTTTTGCAACCTCGTCGCCTTCATCCTGTGTACGCAGACTGCGCAGGCGCAAAGGATCGGCAAGCCCGAGGCACTGTAAAAACTCATCCAACGTATTATTTTCGCATCCCAGAGATACCACCAGCACGCCGCCGTTATTCGGATTGGAAGCCAATCCCGCTAAAATTTCTCGCGTGGCGCGCAGGTCGTCATGCAGCTGCGAACAGCCGTAGGGGTGCGGCATGGCGTAGATCTCTGTATAGCCGCTCTGTTCTCTGGCAACCCTGGCGATTTCTTCGCAGACCCCGTTGACACACCCGACCGTCGGAACGATCAAGATCTGATTGCGGATGCCGACCCGGCCGTCAAGGCGGCGGTAAGCGGCAAAGGTACGGTCGGGATAGGAGGGAACGGGAGACAAGGCGGGACAATAACGGTAAGCATCCTCTTCTTGCAGTGCCGAACGCAGGTTGTGCACATGTACATGTTCCCCGCAACGGATCCCGAGAGAGATGCCGATCGGATAGCCGTATTTGATCACTTTTGCCCCGGGCGGGATATCTCGCAGCGCGATCTTATGCAGTGCAGGAATATCGCCGCGGGCAATATATCCTTTGCCGTTCACTTCGACGATTTCACCGCATGCTGCGTTTGCCGTAACGACGGCGACGTCGTCGCCTGAGTGCAATAAAAGCCCCTTCATCATTTTCCCTTCGCCGCGCGCTCCACGGCTCTATACATGCCCGATTCCGCGATCGACGCGTCGGCATGGATTACATGCTCATATAATCCGTCGATTTTTGTGAGGTCTTTGCCCCACAATATCGTATCGGAAAGAATACGGCGCAGCATTTCCCTCCTTCCCACGGATTTTCCCTCCGCAAAGTATCCGCGCAGCCGGCTCGTATAGATCTCTTCATCGCGCACGGCACCCTGCATCTCCCTTTCATAAAAGACGATGAGCGCCGCCAAGGAAAAGAACAGGCGGTGCGGACAGACGCCGCGCTTTACACAGTCCTCGATGCTGACGAGTACGCGCGCACGGAATTTGGATACCGAATTGAGCACGATGCTCGATAGCCTGTGATGTATAAACGGATTGCGGAAGCGCTCGAAAACTTCCTCTGCATATTCTTGCAGCGCTTCTCCGTCAAAAGACGGGATGATCTCTTCCTTCATCTCTCGATCGATAAAGGAAAAGAAAACGGGATCGCCGATCAATTGATCCACCGTTTCAAATCCGCACAAGTATCCCGCGGGAACACTGCTCGTATGCGCACCGTTCAAGATGCGCACCTTCCGCGTGCGGTAGGAGGCGAAATCGGTCGTCACGACAATATCCAAGCCGCAGCGCGACACGGGCAAATATGTATCGATCGGCTCAGCGGAATCGATGACCCAAAGAAGAAACGGTTCGCATACATCGATCAGCGCATCGCGATACCCAAACTTTTCTTCCATCGCAGGCGCTTCCGCTGCCGGATAGCCGGACACGACCCGATCCACCAAAGTGCTGCAAAAGCGGCAGTCCTCACGCAGCCAGGAAAGGAACAGATCGCCGAGTCCCCATTCTTTCGCATAGCGAAGCACGTGCCCGATGAGCTGTTTGGCGTTATCGTCGATAAGCTCACAGGGTAAAACCAACACCCCGCCGTCCTTTCCGAACGTCAAATAGCGTTCATATAGCCAATCGGTCAATTTCGCGGGGAAATTTTTATGCGGCCGGGTCATCGGCTCGTTTTCATCATAGCAGATGCCGAATTCGGTCGTATTGGAGACGATCACGCGCAGATCGGGATTGTGTGCCGTCTGCAAAAACGCATCATAATCTTCGAACGGGTCGATACAGCGGCTGAGGCAGTCGATCACCGTCTCCGTCACGATCGGCCTGCCGTCCGCAGAACCGCGCTCTACCAACGTATACAGACCGTTCTGCGCATTGATCGCATTACACATACCCTGCTCCGTTCCCTGCAGGCAAACGATACTTCCGTTGTAAGCGCATACATCATTGCAGTTTTTAACGATCCTTCCGATAAAAGCCCGCAGAAAATTTCCTTCCCCGAACATGAGCACTTTTTCCGGCATTACAGTCTTTTTTGAGTAAATTTCGTCAATTTTTGCCATAGCGAAACGATGATTCCTTCATAAAAATTTGAAATTGCATTGACTTTATCGCCGCAATTTGGTAAACTGTTAGATGATAATGTTTGTAAGAATATTTGTAAGCGCTTACATTTCTTATAAAAACAGTGTATCACACTCTACCTGAATTGTCAATACTTTTTTAAAAAATTTTTTTATTTTTTTGGGGAGGGCACTTTTGGATAAACAGCAAAAAAACAAATCCGTAAAAATGAATATTTATAACATTGCCAACGAGGCAGGCGTATCGATCGCGACCGTTTCCCGCGTGCTGAACAATTCGCCTTCTGTCAGCGCCAAAACGAAAGAGAAAGTGCTTTCTGTGATCGGCAACTATAATTATGTACCCAGCGCCATCGCACAGAATTTATCGCTGCGCACTTCCGGCAATCTAATCGGCATCGTGTGTTATAATCTACAGGATCTATACTATGCGACGGCAGTCAGCCTGCTCGAGTCTTCCCTGCGAAAGCGCGGTCATCACATAATTTTAAGCTGTACCGGGGAGGATTACCTGCAAAAACAAAAATCCATCGAGATGCTGATCACAAAGCAAGTCGATGCCGTGATCCTGATCGGTTCTGTATTTTTGGACGAGTACGGCAACAACGCATACTTGGTCAACGCGGCAAAGCACTGCCCTCTCGTGATCATCAACGGCAAGGTACGCAGTGAAAATATCTACTCTTTTTATTGCGATGATTTTACCGCCGTCCGCGAATGCGTGCATAAAATGTATCAAAAACACAGAAATTTTCTGTTTTTATACGATGCGGATACCTACAGCGGCAATTTGAAGCTGACGGGCTTTCAGGAAGGGATGAAGGAATGCGGTTTAGATCCTACGGGGCGGACCCTTCGCTGCGACCCGACGCCTGAGTCCGCCGCCGTACGTTTTGACGAAATTTATGATACATTGAAAAAAATCGACGCCGTAATTACTGCCAACGACGTTTTGGCGGCGGGCGTGCTGAATGCAGCCCTGCGGCGCAATTTAAAAGTCCCCGAAGACATATCGATCGTGGGGTACAATAATTCGATAATCACACAATGCACGACGCCGCACTTGAGCAGTATCGACAACGGATTGGAACAGCTGTGCAATATGGCTGTGGAGGGTCTGACCAAACTGCTGCACGGAGAAAGCATCGAGGGCATCACGATGGTATCGCCCCATCTCGTTCTGCGCGATACGATGTGAATTTTACGGTAAATAAAAACGGGCGGATATGCACAGCGCATATCCGCCCGTTTGCCTTAATAAACAAAAAGCGATCGGCACTTTTATTTTTGCGACGCTTCGATCGCGGCGGGCATCCGGTTCGCTTCGCGGATACGACGCATCCCGTCCTCAGAGAACTTCGCCCCGCGCGCATAAGTCAAAAGCCCGTTTTCCTCCTGCTCCACATCATACAATTGAGTATAACAAAAGCCGGAAAGCTGCTCGCAGGCGAGCAGCATGCGGATCGTGCGCTCATAATTTTGCACAAACGAATCCTCATCGGAAACGGAATCATATCCCCAGGCCACCTCTTCCTGCACGCATTGCGTCTGCTCGATGCGCCGCCCGCCGAAGGAAACGCCGCCGAACTCGCTCAGGTTCTGCGGTTCGCCCGCATAAGCGATCCCGTCCCCTTCGCAATACATTTTCAAAAAATCCATCTCTCCGCGCATCGCCTTGCACATGCGCTCCTGCAAGAGCGCAAAGCCGTCATAGCAATGATAATCCGCGACATCCGTCTTATGCCCGTGGCAGCCGCCGCTGACGTCAACACACGGGCGGGTGGGATCGAGCGCTTTGGTGAAAGCATATACCGCATCGACAAAGCGGACATCCCGCCATTTGCGCGTATCGGAAAGGCTTTCCCACGTTTCGTTGAGCGGGCACCAAGTGACGACGGACGGACGATTGCAATCGCGCTCCATCGCCTCCTTCCACTCGCTGAGGAAGGTGCCGAGCCCGGCAAGGTCGTAATATTCCATCCCCCAGCTCGGATATTCGCCCCAAACCATAAAACCGAGGCGGTCGCATAGATACAGATAATGAGGGTCGAAAACCTTTTGATGCAGGCGCGCCCCATTAAAGCCGAGATCCATGGCGGCGCGGATATCCGCAAGGAACGCCGCATCGGAGGCCGGCGTATAGACGCCGCCCTCATAATATCCTTGATCGAGCACAAGGCGCTGAAAAACAGATTTCCCGTTCAACAGGAACCGCTTCCCTTCATAGCGCACGTCGCGCAGCCCGAAGTAGCTGAACACCTCGTCTTTCCCGAAACAAAGGCGTACGCGGTACAGCCTGCCCGCGCCACATTCCCAAAGATGTTTTTCGGACAGAGCGATCTCAAATTCTCCTTTATATGAGAGCCAGCCCGCACAACTGCCCATCGGGCGGCCTTCGTAGGTGATTTCCGCCGAAAAATCCCCTTCCGTGCAGGCGCGCACCTCGAGCCGGACCGTACCCCGCTCCGCGTTCGGGAAATAGCGGACGCCGAGCAGGTATTCTTCGGGCACGCACTCCAGCCAAACGCTCTGCCAAATGCCCGTCGTGCGGGTGTAAAAACAGCCGAAAGACTGCTCGCGGGGCGATTGTTTGCCGCTGGGGAATTGGTCATGCACATCGTCGTGCACGCGCACTTCGAGCAGGTTATCTCCGTCGCAGAGCGCCGCCGTGATTTCAAAGGCAAAGGGCGTATAACCGCCCGAATGGCTGCCGAGCAAAGTGCCGTTGAGGGTCACTTCGGCGCGATGATCGACAGCGCCAAAATGCAAAAACACACGCCCGATGCGCATATCGGAAGGCAGTGCAAAACGTTTACGATAGCACAGATCGTAGACGAAACCGCACTCTCCTATGCCGGAAAGCTCAGACTCGATACAATACGGCACCTTGACGGCGCGCCAGGCGCCGCCCGAAAGGGATACCTCCCACGCGCCGTTGAGAGAATAAAAATTTTTACGTGCAAACTGCGGTTCGGGGAATAAGAGTTCTTCCGGAAGATTGAGCTCCATGAGCAGACCACCTTATATTAAAAAATAAACTATACGAATATAATAATACATCGAAGCGGCAATGTCAAACCTTCGCCCGCCGCATGTCGATTATTTTTAAGGTCGTTCAAGCATGCTGTTTTAAAAAATTGTATAAAAAATGTAAACCGCAATGCCGAGTTTTACAATTTTTGTAATAAATCGATTTTTTCGCCCAAACCGCATTGACAAAGGAAGCAATATTGCGTATACTGAGCAATATATTGGCAATTTCGGAGACATGCTATGAAAAAATCCAAGAAAAAACAAATGATTCTGGAAATGATCTTTCGGGCCGCCAACCTTTGGCAGCAGCGGGGCGGCAAAATGCCGGGCGGACTGACGCTGCGGCAGTTTATGCTGTTGGCGACCATGAAAAATATGCCGCAAACAAACCTTTCCTCCCTTTCGAAAGCATTCGGCGGCACGCGCCAAAACATCCGCCAGCTCGTCGACGCACTGTATGAAAAGGGGTATGTTCAAATCGGACAATCGGAAACAGACAGGCGCGAAATACGCGTCGGCCTGACCGACAAAGCGAAAGAATACTTTGCCGAAAATGAAAATGCGGACGACGATCTGCTGCAGCCCGTATTCAAAGGTATCGGGGAAAAGTCGATGGACGGCGCGATGGAATGTTTGGAAAAAATCATCGCCAATTTAGAAAATTTGCACGGCGAACCCGAAGAAACGAAAAGCTGACAATAACGTCTGTATATATGCACAGAGCCGCGGCGATCTTTTTTGATCCGCCGCGGCTCTGCCTTTTACGAACGCTCGCCGCCCGACGCGCCGCCTGCGGCATCGTTTTCTCCCAACGATTGTTCGGCGATCTTATAATTCATGTCGTTGAGGCATTTCAGTTCGTAAAATTTACCCTTCTTTCGCATCAGCTCTTCGTATGTGCCGATCTCTACGCACTTGCCCGCATCCATCACGACGATCCTGTCCGCATCGCGGATGGTCGAAAGCCGATGGGCGACGATAAATGTCGTGCGCCCCTTGATCAGGCTGGAGATCGCTTTCTGCACTTGATATTCCGAAATATTGTCGAGCGCGCTGGTCGCCTCGTCTAAAATGAGAATGCGCGGATCGCGGATCAGGGCGCGGGCGATGGTGACGCGCTGTTTTTGCCCGCCGCTCAGCTTGCCGCCCTGCTCGCCGACAAACGTATCCAACCCATCGGGCAGATCCTTGACAAATTCGTTCAAATTTGCCATTTCCGCCGCCCGCTCCACCGCCGCTTCGTCCACCTTTTCCAATCCGTAGACGATATTTTGGCGGATCGTGCCGGCAAAAAGGATACTGTTCTGCGGCACAACGGATATAAAGTGCCGATAATCGGAAAGGGATAGCTGTGTGATATCGTTGTCATCTATGTACAGCGTGCCGGACGTCGGCTTCAAAAAACCGATGATCAGGTTCATAAGCGTCGATTTGCCGCTCCCCGAAGCGCCGACGACGGCGATGCACTCTCCCGTTTTGACATCGATGCTGAAATCTTCCACGACATAGGCTGTTCCGTTGGGATATTTATAACTGACGTGATCGAAGCGGACGTTCCCCTCCAAAGAAGTCAGCTTCTTTTTGCCCGCCGAATCCTCTACATCTTTAGAAAGCATGATCTCGGACAGAGAGTTGACCGCCTCGAAGCCTACCGCAAAGGTCGGAAGCACGTTGACGATCGTCTGTACCGCGCCGTTGATGGACGTAAACATGGACTGGTACAGCACGATATCTCCCGGAGAAATCAGCCCTTTAAGGGCAAACACGGCGCAAAACACGAGGCACGCCCCGCTCATGAGATTGGCGACCACCCAAAGGGCAGACCCGAAGTAGGAATTGGTCCGATCGACCGCCAACCCCCGCGCCGTCAGCCGCCGAATGTTTCGGTCACACTGTGCGATCTCTTCCTCTTCCAGCCCATGCGCCTTGGTGACGGGAAGCATTCCCAACATATTGGTGAACTTTGCCGAAACAATTTCATTTTCGATGCGGTATTTATGATTTTTCCGGCTCATCCTCTTGCGGAAAAACTCCGTCAGCAAGATATTGGCAGGAATAATAATGAGGAAAAACAGAGTGACCATCCGGCTGTTATAGATCGAGATGCCGATGGATACGAGAGCGACGATGATGTTCGGGATGAGTACCTTGATCATGTTGGTGTTCAGCGCGTCTACGCTCTCGATATCTTTCAAAAACTTGCTCTGCAATTTCCCCGTTTCGATCTCTTTATGATATGTGATGGAAAGATGCTGCAATTTACGGATGACCGTTCCGCGCATCCCGGCGCCCGTTCTTCGGAGCATTCTGTCGGTGATGCGCGAATAGATGACATGCGTGGGGATATATTGCACCAATACGACGACGAGCACGACGGAGTTGATGATAAGCGACCGTATCACGCTGTCCGTCCATTGGCCGCTCGCCAGATCGATGATATTCGACGTGATAATGGGCATGACCCAGACGGGAAGATTTTTAAGGATGAACATCAAGAGGCTCATGCAAAAACCGCCTTTGTTTTTTTGCAAGAGCCGTTTATAATACAAAAAACCCGTCCCCTTCTTTTTCTTGCGGGCATCGACCGGCACGTCTTCGTCAAAAAGGTGCTCGAAATCGGGGATCACATTATCGCTGCGCTTATACTTCTTTTTGGGATCGGCGCCCTTTGCCGTGTTCATACTCTCTCCTCGCTCCTCTGCGCGGCGGCGCGCCGCCGCGCGCCCGTCGACCCGAAATACAAAGTTGGGGGATCGTTCCCCTATCGTCGCCACTATTCTATCATCCCCCCTGCAAAAAAGCAACTCTTTTGCCGCATTTTGTCGCCGCAAAGCGCAACAAATAATTTGCGCCTTACCTTGTACATCTGCGGCCGTTCATGCGATATCAAAAATTGCTTGCCATCAAATATAATTTATGATACACTTGATGCAAGCATCATTTCCGATGCTGCGGACAATGGCCGTGCAAAAGGGGAGAAATGAAGAGAAAAATCGTTTTGCTTATCATTGCGGCGATGCTTTCGGCATGCGCGCTGTGTTTGGCCGCCTGCGGAGAGACAGCCCCGCCCGTTCATGAACACGCTTGGAGCGATTGGAAAATCACGCGTGCGCCGACATGCGCTGCAGAAGGCGCGCAAAAACGCGCATGCAAGGACTGTGATGAAGAGGAAGAAGTTTCCCTTCCGCCGACCGATATACATACTTGGGGCAATTGGAAAACCGTACTCGCGCCGACCTGCATCGGCGATGGTTTACAGCGGCGCACCTGCCTGTTTTGCGACAGGACGGAGGAAAGGCCGATCGGGTCTGCCGGCAAGCACGTTTGGAGCGATTGGGAGACGATCATCGAGCCGACGTGTAAAGTCGGGATGCAGCGCCGCATCTGCACGATATGCCAAAAGGCGGAGGATAAAATCATCTCCGCCACGGGTATCCACCGCTATACACAGACGATCATCCCGCCTACGGAAACGGCCCGCGGTTATACACTGCATATTTGTGATATATGCGGCGGAAATTACAGAGATGGGTTTACCGATTATCCCTTCACCAAGGGATTGCGATTTACTTTGGCAGAAAAAAACGGCAATAAATTTTATATTTTGGAAGGAATGGGGAACGCAACGGATACCGATCTGCTTATCCCCGACCGTATAGACGGCATCCCCTTGACGCAAATCGCCCCTTATGCCTTTGCGGATCATGCAAACATTACAAGCGTGATCCTGCCCGACAGCGTCACCACGATGGGTTCTAATACGTTTTTCGGCTGTACGAATCTAAAGAGCGTTACACTTTCGGCCAATCTAACGAAAATTCCTTCCTCTGCCTTTGAAGACTGCGCGTCTTTACAAGAAATCGTCATTCCGCAGGGCGTCACGGCGATCGGCAGCCATGCCTTTTATGAATGCACCGGATTAAAAGAAGTATCCATCCCGTCCGGCGTTACGCAGATCGACAGCTATGCCTTTTACCGCTGCAGCAGTTTGACGAATATTGTCATTCCTGACGGCGTCACGGTTCTGACGCCCGGCATCTTCATGTCTTGCAGCAGTTTGACAGAGGTCATTCTTCCAGACAGCATCACGAGGATCGGCTCGAATGCGTTTAACAGATGCTCCGCCCTGGCAGACATCACCCTCCCCAAAAACGTCGCTTACATCGAAGATTTCGCGTTTTTTGAATGCGAAAGCTTGACGGGTATCATAATCCCCGCAAGCGCCGAAAAATTAAATTTCGCCGCTTTTTACAACTGTCCAAATCTGACGATCTATTGCGAGGCGGTGAGCCAGCCCGAAGGATGGGATGACTTGTGGAATCCATCCGGCTGCCCCGTAGTTTGGGGTTACAAAGAACCATCATAAGGGGTTGAGAATAAGGGGAAGTTGATTTTATGGGACTATTTGATTTTTTTAAGAAAAAGAAAGTCGAACTAACAGATAAAATCGAACTGTAATGATCTAACGGATTAATCCCAATTTATCGAGCTGATCGTTGTGGGGATGAACGCATTTAAAAGTATACACACTATATTTCGTGCACAAAGTCGTGTGCTTTCCGAAACAAAGAAAAGACTAACGAAACCTTCGTTAGTCTTTTCTGAAAATCTCTATGAGAAGAGCGGCAAACCGGTGGATATTTATTTAAAAGCCTCTGCACGCATTTAGCCACGCTCATGATCTTTCCGATAGGTATGCTCTTGCGCCGCCCTTGCGCGGGAGGAGCCGTCTTTGCCCCGAGCGGGAACGATCCCTTCCCGAAGGCCATTATTTTTGTTCTGCTTCCGCCCGATCGCCCTGCAAAATCTTTTCGCTCAAACGCAAAATCTCCGGTCCGTATTTATCTTTCAGTTTCGCACGCAGGCCTCTGTTGACAAAGTATGCGCATACCGCCATGACCGCACCGACCGCCGCCACGGCGATCCCGCCAGCCGTAAGCGCCCATTCCAACACCATCGCCATGCCCAGGCCGAAAACGAGGGTACCGACAGTACCCGTGCATGCCGCCGCGACCACGGGGACTTTATGCACCCGCCGATCCAGCTTTTTTAATTGCTCCAGCGCAGTCCCCTCGGCTTTTGCGGGCATGTATTGACGGCGGATCTCTTCAATTTCCCGCCGTTCCCGCGCCGTAGGCGCCGCATAGGTATAAGAAAATTTTTCCTCTTTATGTTCAGCCATTTTTTTCCTCCGCCGGAGGGTTTTCCCCCGGCACCTCCGTTTCATCCATCCGCTGCGGCGCCCTCCGCTGCCTGCGCAGAAGCACGCCCGCACGAACGATCATATATACGCCGATCCCGACAGTCGCCGCACAGACGATCGCCCCAACAACGATGTTGAGCGCCGTCATGTTTCTGTCGCCCACCGAATACAGCGCGACGAGCGTCGTCTGCAATGCAAACAGAGAAACGAGCGCATCCGTCAAGCTGATATTGCGCAGCGACTGTACGAGCGGATCTTTCCAATTTTTCGCTTTAAATAGATTGATGACCGCCAATGCGATCTTATAAAAAGCGTATGCGGCGGACGCAATCGCCATGATTTCTCCGTGCGTGAGGGAAGAGTCGGTAAAGACCATCTGCGTGACTACCACCGACAGGGCAACGTCCAGTACAATGAGAAAGATGCCGCATCCGCGGAAAATTTTCAATTTGTATAAATACAGGGCGGAAGGATCGTCTTTCGCCTGTTTAGAGGCCTTTAACCCGGAAAAAAGCGCCCAGCACCGAACGGCGCTCAAAAAAATGTAATAGCCCGCCAACGCCCCGTGCCAAAGGGAATGCGCCACGATACCGAGAACCCCGTAAAAAACGGCATACCCTATATTGATGGCAGAGGTCACGACGGCAAAAACGACGGTACGGAAACCGTAATTTTCGACAAAGCGCCTGGTCAGATCCCGCTTTTTTGCGGCGGCGATCGCCCGCTGCTTGATCGAGCCGGAAAAATGCACGATGACATAGATCGAATATGCCAAAGAAACGGCCGCCAAAATATACGATACATAGGCGAGCGGGCCGGTATACGAGATCACGACCAAAAATATCGACACGGCAATGGAGCCCACGGTGAGCAGGCACAGGAGGATCAAAAATAAGCCGTGCGGATGTTTTAAAAATTCTAATACCCTGTTCTTTTTATTCATATGCTCTCGATTTTGATTTTTACGGTAAAAATGCTGCCCTTTCCCTCCTCGCTTTCCACCGAAATTTGTCCGCCGATGATGTCGATCACCTTTTTGACGAGGGCAAGCCCCAAACCGTTGCCCTCTTGCGAATGCGAGGTGTCTCCCTGATAAAACTTTTCGAAAATATGCGCGCCCGTTTCCGCAGACATGCCGCAGCCTGTATCCCGCACCTGCATGACTGCGTATTCACCCTCTCTTTTGAATGATACGCCGATCTTACCCCCGGGCGGCGTAAACTTGACCGCATTGGAAAGAAGATTGCTCCAAACGATTTCCAACAGGCTCGCATCCGTCACGGCGGTAATTTCATCGATGTCGCACTCCAGCTCCTGCTGTTTGCGATCCATCGCCTCTTCGAACTGCAAAACGCATGTGCGCAGCCGCTCGCTCAAATCGGCCGAGCGCATCTCCGGCAGAATTTTTCCGTTTTCCAATTTATTCAGTTTGAGAATATTTTCGATCAAAACGGACAGGCGCGCCGCCGCAGAGGCGACCGTTTGGGCATATTCCCGCCTCTCCTCTACAGAAAGGGCGCCGTTTTGCAATGCCTCTGCATAGCTGCGGATAACGGCAAGAGGCGTTTTCAGTTCATGGGAAACGTTGGCGATAAAATCGGTGCGCAGCACCTCTGTTTGAGAGAGCGCGGACGCCATACTGTTGAGGTTTTCCATGATCTCGTCATAAGCGTTATAGCGCACATATGCGTGCGACGGTTCCAAACGCACAGAAAAATCGCCCGCCGCGATGCGGTCAGTCGCCTCTAAGATCTTCCGTACAGGCCGCTCTACCATCAATTTGCGCCGCAGCACATCCGCCCCCGTGCAAAGGAGCGCGAGAAACAGGATACAGCAGAGCAAGACCGCCGCGACCGTTCCTTTGCCCCATTGCATATCGGAAATAAAGCCGTAGACCAAAAATGCGACCGAAACCACGGCAGCGATCGCAATAAAATAGACGACGTATCCGAAAAAGGAAAAACGCGCGCGATTTTTTCTACCCTTCACCGCAGCACCGCCTTATAACCAAGCCCGTGCACGGTGACGATGTCAAAACCGTCGCAAGAGGCCGTCTTTTCCCTGAGTTTTGCCATATATACATCTACCGTGCGCGACGTGGCAGAGGAATCGTAATCCCAAAAGGCCTCCATCAGCTGAGAGCGGGTAAACGTCTTTTTCGGATAGGAAAGCAGGCGGAACAGGATATCGAATTCGCGCACGGTGAGCGGCAATTCCTCTCCGTTCACATAGGCGGTGTGTTCCTCGGCATCCATGGTCAGATTGCCCGCCGTCAGTTTTTTGCCCTCGGCGATGTTTGCCCTGCGCAAGAGAGCTCCCACGCGCAGAATCAATTCGTCCATCTCGAACGGTTTGACGAGATAATCGTCGATCCCCAGCCGATAGCCCCGCTGTTTGGATGAGATGTCGCCCCGCGCCGTCATGAATAGGATGGGGATCTGCCTGTCTGCGGCGCGCACTTCCTCCGCGAATTCAAACCCGTCCATGCCCGGCATCATGATGTCGCTGATGATCATGTCGAACTTCATCTCGTTCAGTTTGACGAGCGCCGCAGCTGCGTCCGGGCAGCCGACCGCCTGATATCCGTTGCCGAGCAAATGAACGCAGACGATATGGTTCAATTTTTCATCGTCTTCCACCACGAGGATGCGCACAGCCATTCTCTCCCCTCCCTTTTCTCGATCGATATCGTCGAAACAACTATATTATAAATGATAGTTGTTAAAGTTTTGTAAATCGATTAAAACTTTTTATAATTTTATCATTCAGTTTTTCACCAGCGTCTTGCCGTCGTCGCAATACTCGTTTGCCGGCTGATTAATGACATAGCAGCCGCCGTTTGCAGCCGACAGGGCGACCGTCTGTCCTTCATAAAGATTGCCCGTTACGCCCGTATAGGAAGAAATGATAATATCGGCTCCGTTTCCTTCAAACAAATTTTCCGCAAAGGTAATCGACGTGTTCAGCAGCGCGACAAACCCGCGCGTGCCGCGCACTTCGTTGCCGACGACCGAGCCGTCACCCTGCAAGTAGGCGGCTTGGCGCAGATTTTCAAACATACTGTTTTTAATGGAAACGGAAGTGCCGGCCGATTGCTCGATCGCGCGCGTGCGCCCTTCGTCTGCAAGGCCGTCGTATACGCCCGTAAAGGTGCACCCTTCGATCACTGCATCGCCGAGGACGCGCACGAGGCTTGCGTCCTCGTTGTCCGTTTTGGCGATACACACCCCGATCAACGAGGCGCCGCGCATGGAAAAAGCGGTCAGCCCGCCGCTGACAGAGAGCCTGTTCCCACGCGTTCCGTACACGGTCACGCCGTCGGTAAGGGAAATGCACGCCTCGAGGGCAAATTCGCCCGCGACGCAGATCGCCTGTCCGGGCAAAGCTTGCGCTGCGGCGAGCGATAGGGACGCATAATCGCCAACCAGCACGGCGCCGTCCGTCATACCCTGTTCCGTCGTCCAAACAAGGCGCGCTTCGCCGAAAGCATTCAGTTCTGCCGCATGGTATGCCGCGGGCAGATCGATCGCAATATTCTGCGCACCCGAAGAGGCGCTGATCGGCAGCACCTCTCCGAAAGAGCACCGCTCGTCGGCAGAGAGATAGATCGCTTCCCCTTCCGCCGTCAGGCAGACGCCGCCCTCCTCGTTAGAGCGCGTCGTCACGCCCGCAAGCGCCGCAGAAGCATTCTCGATCCGTATCCCCGCCAAACAGTTTTCGACCGTGACCCCTTCCAACCGTGCCTGGAGACAATTAGCCAACGAAATGCCGTCCTTTGCCCCGTTTTCTGCACCGCGTATCGTCAAATTTCGAACGGTCACGCCATCCGCACGAATCGAAAGCACCGCGCCCTTCCCGGCATCGCCCGCCGGCCCGACGAGCAAAGCTCCCGCTTCTCCCTGCAGGGTCAGCGGCACGTCGATGGACAGCGGCGCATCGAGCGAATATTCTCCCGCCTGCAGGCGGATGATATCGCCCGTGTCGGCTTCCCGAAGTGCGGTGCGCAGCGCGGAAACATCGGCAACGAGCGTACCCGCTTCGACCGTGACGGTACAGAAGGCGACCGCGCCGCCGGCAGAAGCGGCGATCACGGCCGTTCCCGCTGAAAGCGCCGTCACTGTTCCCGCCGAAACAGCCGCCACCGCGGGAGAAGAACTGACCCACTGCACTTGCCTGTCCGCAGCTTCCGCCGGCTCTATATTCGCTTTTAACGTCAGCTGATCGCCGACAGACATGGTAACGGCGGTCTGATCGAGGACAACCGCACTGACGCTGACATCGACGGGAACCGCATCGCCGTCGGAGCCGCAGGCGGCGAACGCCAAAATGCCCAACGATAAAACCGCGAGGCAAAAAATGACAAAAAAACGCTTACACTTCATAAATATCCCCCACAAAATACCCTTTTATGCGAACATTATACAATGCAGCGCGCGGCGGTGTCAATGCAAAAGGCCGCATTCGGCGACTTTTTTCGACATTTTTCGACAAATCTGTTCCCCGCACGCCTTGCATCTGCCAACAAGGCAGAGAATAAGTTGATTTTTTTTGAAAAATATCGTATAATGATAATAGAAACGGTTGTTCCCTTGCGGACGGCCGTGCAGTATGGGGTAGCACCGGGTTCGATTGCCGGTGCGCGGAAAGGTAAGCACGCAGAGGAACGAGTGGCCTCTATAAAACATTCGGCTTAAATTTAAATGCAGATAACAATGCAAACTAC
>CAJFGA010000007.1 GCA_904374385.1 uncultured Clostridia bacterium
GAAAAATGAAACTACAAAATGTCTATTCGTATTCGTTAGGTGAAAAAATATGAAGCTCACATAGCAATTACAAGTCTATCACAAAAATAAATAAATGGCAAGAATAAAAATAGATATTTCAAAAAATCTCCGGCATTCTCCGACAATAAATAAAGGAGCAAACTACCGTTTCCGATAGTTCGTCCTTTATCTCGTTTGAAAGTGCAATTCCTATCAATATTTAGTTTGATTTTATTCCCATTTGGAACTGCGCTATACTCCTTGCCTTTTCCTTTGCTTTTTGCTATAATAAAATAAAAACGGATGCAATATGGATCTCAACGATCTCGGCGCCGACTCTTTTCAGATCGGAGACCGCTCTAAAGAAGAATTTATTTATGTTTTCAACAAATCGGCTGCCCTGCCGCTCAATGTAGACTGTGCCGGCATCACCCACCCCATGCCCGATTACTATATCAAGCGCAGCGGTGCACGTTTTTATGTATTTGAACAGATCTTGGAGGGCAAAGGGACGCTCTTTAACGACGGCAAAAAATATGACCTTTCCGCCGGCGACTTTTATATATTGGAACCGCGTACCGAACAGTATTACTTTTCGGACGCCGCCGATCCCATGAAAAAGATATGGATCAACTTTTATTGCGACTTTTTTCCCAAATTATTCACGGAACTGCGCATTGCGGGGATCTGCACCTTTCACGGCTTTAACGCCGCCGATAAGATGATGCAGATCTATTCCCTCGTCAAGCAGACGCCGGACAATGAGGCGATTGCTTACCCCGTGATGAATTTACTCTTTTCCATTGCTTCCGATCTATCCCGCCATGCGGCGCGGCAACAGGAGGGAGCGATCGTTTCGGAAACAGCGGAACTGACCCGCTTTCTGCTCAATGAATCGCTCACGCAAAAAATCAGCCTTGAAGACATCTCTGCCAAATTATATAAATCGAAGTCACAGATCAATCGGGAATTTGTAAAATACTTCGGCACGACGCCCTACAAGTATTTGCTCGACAGGAGACTCGAACTTGCAAAATTTATGCTTGCCAATACCAATACGTCCGTTAAGGAAATCTCCGATACGCTCGTGTTCGTGGACGAACATTATTTCTGCACCCTTTTTAAGGAAAAATGCGGCATGACGCCGGGACAATACCGCCGCAATGCCGGCATGCAAACATCTTGATCTTTTCAATCGAAAAGGGCTTCCCGCTCGCGGGAAGCCCTTTCAAATATGCAAAAAATATTATTCGGTGACCGCCGCTTTTCTTTGCCAATAATTGCCGACCCATCGCTGCGCGGCGGCAAAGATGACGGAAAGCGAGCAGAGTACCGCCACCGCGACGAACGCACCGGAAATATAGAGCAGATCGATCGTGTCCGCCGCGGTCAGTCCGTACAGCACCCCTATGTCGGCGACAGCCAAAACAAGGCAGGCGATCGGCAAAGCGATGCCAACAGACCTATCGGAAACGAAAGCGTTCAGCGATTGCAAGAACGCAATCAAAAGCAGGACATAGACCGCCAAATGCGGTACCGCGGTACCGAAAAAGTTTACGACCGTCATATCGGCCGCAGCCTCGGAAATCTGATTGGAATTAAAGATCGCTTTGCCAAACACGGCGCCGATCTTGTCGACGGCCACGCCGAATTCGTAGACGGAGCCCGTCAATATGCACAGCGCCGCAAACGGAACGGCCGCACAAACAGCGCGCACGGCAATGTTGCAGATCCCCTGCCCATCAAATTTATAACGGCAAAATGCCTGCATCCCGCAATAGACCGCACAGAGCACCGCCGCAATGACGAAGCAGAAAAATCCGACAGGATTGAGCGACGAAGCCGTCAGCTGTCCCGCACAAAACATGGCAAAACAGCCGATCATGTAAAGGCAGAAAAATTTACCCGTCCCCTCTTTCTTCCGCCGTCCAAACAGATCTGCCAAGGACAGGCACAAATACGCAATTGCCACGATCTGCAAAAAGAGATACCCTGCCACATATATGAGCATGAGCCCCGCGCGCCAGTATGTATCGACCAGATGTTTTTCCACCTGTTCAAACGTTGCTCCACCCGTTCCTTCTGCAAAATCGGAATAATTCAATTCCGCCAAGACGGTATCATAACGGATAACGTTGATGTTTGCCACGGAAGACGCAAAATCGTCGATCATCTCTTCATACAACTCGTATAGCGCCTGCCCCGCGCCCGCATCGCCCGCCGCGGCGGATGCGCTCAGCGCAGCGATACGGCCTTGATACTTCTGCAATACGTTTTGCACCGCAGCCTGCATAGCGGCGGTGATATTTTCCTCTTCTTCCGCATTCTTTTCCGCATCGGTGCCGACCGTCAGCGCGCCGATCACATGAAAGACATTTTGTTCTACCGGTACATTTGCCAGCATCGTAAGAAAACTTGTGTCGACGGAAATATCGTACTGCGCCTGTACCTGCTCCATTTGATAATAAGATATATTGATAAAAAATCCGCTTATAAACAGGACTAAGCAAGCGAGCAGCGAAACGGCGGGCATCACATATCGAGCAAATATCCGCCTTATGCCCGTATACGCCGCCGAGCCGAAACTTTCCCGCGCAGGCGCCGCTTTTGCCTCGCGCACTGACGGAGAAACCGGCACGCCTGCCGCAGCTTCCTGTCCGCCCGGCAACATAGCGCCGCATCGGCCGCAAAAAACCGCTTCGTCCGGCAGCACAGCCCCGCACTTCGCGCACTGTTTCATCATTCATCCCTCACCATTGAATTTTTTGTAAAAAGATCCGCCCGTCAATAATCGATGCGAATCGTTTCTAACACGTCCTCGTTGCCGATCGCCGCACCGCCGCCTAAGATGACGGCCATCTGCGGTTCGTCCGCCACAAAAACATCCATCTGCAAAGCGGCCGAAATATAGTCGTCCAATCCGATCAATTTTGCCATCCCGCCGGACAGATAAATGCCGCTGTGCCATACCGAGGCGGAAACTTCTGCCGGCAATTTCGTCAATACCATGCCGGCATACTCCACGATTTTGTCGGCAAAGACCTTCATGCATTCATACACATCGGAAGAGGAAACCGCCACCGAACGCGGACGGCCGGATGTGATGTCGCGCCCGTTGATGACCATGCTGTCATTATCGTTTTTATATAAACTGCCGATCGTATTTTTGATCTTTTCGCTCGTCTGCAAACCGATCTTCAAATTAAAAGATTCGGCGATCTTATCGATGATATGGCTGTCGATATTTCCTCCGCCGATATTGAGGGATACGCCCGCAATGATACCGTCGAGAGAGAAGGTGGCGATATTGGTGCTCCCGCCGCCGATATCGATGATAAAGGCAGGATTCGTTTCGCTCAGCGTCAAATTCTGTCCGAATGCAGACAGAAAAGGCACTTCGGCAAAGCGCACATATCCGATCTTGCATGCGTCCGCGATCCGATAGTATTTATCGAGAAGTTCTTCCGTCGCGCCGCACGGCACGGCAAAGACAACTTCCGCTTTTTTTGCGCGCGAACGCGTCACTTCGATCTTATCTAAAAAATAAGAAAGCATGACCGACGCCATATCCACGTTGACGATATCCGCTTCGAATACGGGCGAAACGATGGTCGTATATTCCGCCGTTTTGCCGATGAGGCGCTTTGCCTCATCGCCGATCGCCTTGACGGTATTCGAACCGGATGCTACGGCGACGCAAGACGGCTCTGCCAGCACGATGCCGCTGCCGATCTTAAAAATTTTTGTGACAGATGAACCGAGATCGATCGCTAATTTTATCATTTGAGTAACCCGAATTTCTGCAATTGTTCCTTAATTTCTTCCTCAGGAAGCCCGATGATGTTCGTTAAACTTCCTTCAAAACGCTCGACGATGCGCGCATCGTCCTGTATTCCGTAACTGCCCGCCTTGTCCATCGGCTTGCCGCTCGCCACATATTCGCATATAAAAGGCTCGCTCAATCGGTGAAACGTCACTCCCGACCGGACAACGCCGCTCGCGCGCCTGCCGGGTGCGAGCAAACACCACCCCGTGAACACTTCGTGCGTTTTGCCGCTCAAAAGAGCGAGCGTTCTCTTCGCATCCTCCGCATCCAGCGGCTTGCCGAGCATGCGGCCCTCAAACGCCACAACCGTATCCGCCCCCAGCACCGCCGCATCCGGATGGGAAACAAATATGCTCTCCGCCTTCCGCTCGGCGATCGCGCGCGCCGCATCGCGGGGAGACAGCCCCGACGTATGCTCGTCTGCAAGGGATGGGATCACTTCAAACGATGCGAGCAGATGCGCCAATATCTCTCTCCTGCGCGGAGAGGCGCTTGCCAAAATCAGCTTCATGAGCCACCGCATTGCGCGACGATTGCCGCAAAAGAATTTTGCGGCAATGTCTGCGATACTTTAAAGGATTTCCAAATTCTTGCGGAAAGATTTTCTGAATTCCGCATTGGCGGACAGTGCATCCCGGATTTCCAAAGAGGCATCCCCGTCCACTTCCGTCTTCATGATGACGGAATCGCCCAACACGTCGCAGTTGATACCCTTGACGGTGCCGGAACTGCTCCTGTCTAAACTTTCTGCGATGCGCAGCATGACGCCCAGCTTTTTGACAGCGTCAAAGTCATCCTCTTGAACAATGTCTTTATACTTTACCCAATCGGCCACGTTGATATCTTCCTTTTTATGGCAGCCCGCCACAAAAGCAGCCAAAACGATCTCGCGATGGGTGATGCCGTACAGCGTCGCATTGAGGATCATATAACAACTGTGCTTTTGGTGATTGTAAAACTTGACGCGCGTGCCGCAGTCATGCAGCGTCGCCGCAACTTTTAAAATTTTCAAATACTGCCGCGGAAACTTATGCAATACGCGGAGCTGCTTGAAAAGCTGTACCGAAAGATTGACGACATGCTCGACATGCGCCTTGTCGCACTGATAATATTCAACGAGGCAATTCAGGCTGTACCCAAGAATATCCGAAATGGGCTTTTCCAACGTAATGGGCAGGGCCTGATTGAACATAATGCCCTCGCGAAGCCCCGAACCGCCGATCACAAAATTTTCAAAGTGCATATAATGCACGAACGATTTCACGACGGCGAGCGCCGCGGGAAGTATGTCTGCCCGGGCCGAAGAAAGCCCCTTGATCTTCTTCTTTTTATCGAGGTCGAGCACCTTGATCATGTCATAGATGGATTCAAAATCCTCGACGGGCAAATTATAATTATGCACGGTATCCAATGGATATTTGCGCACCAATTTGCTGATCTTAAAGATATTGCGGAAAGAGCCGCCCACGCCGATCATCTGCACGTCCGGCTCTACCTGCGTGAGCCAATCGATATGCGAAAGCTGTTCCGTAAAAAATTCTTCCACTTTTTCCGCTTGCTGTTCGGGCGTCAATCCGTCGTTTTTAAAAAGATCCGTCAGCGTGACCGCCCCGAAAGGAAGGGTCGCAAAGTTGAGCATATTGCGGCGGTTGTAATATACGATCTTCGTGCTGCCGCCGCCGATTTCGAGGATCAGCCCCTTGGGGATGTCCATGGAATTGATGACGCCGCGATAGACGAGCGTCGCCTCTTCTTCCTCGCTCAACACTTTGACTTTGATGCCGCACGTCGCCTGGATCTCGTCCAAAAAGCTGCGCTGGTTTTTGGCGCGGCGCACTGCCGCCGTCGCGACCGCAATGATGCGATCCACCTTGCTTGCGTCACACAGCTTTTTGAACATTTTCAGCGTCTTAATGGTCTCCGCCACCCGCTGCGGCTTCAAAAAACCGTCTCTTTCCATATCCTGGCCGAGACGGACGCTTTCCTTCAATTCGTCGACGACCATAAAATGGCCTTCGCCGAACAGCTCGACGATGACAAGCCTCGCCGAATTTGAGCCTAAATCAATGATGCCGATTTTTTCCACTTTGTTACCTCTTGCAGATAATAGAACTCTCTCTTCACTGAGAAAACCTTATTTCTCTATTATAAAAATTTAACCAAAGCTATTATAACATTCTTTGCGCCGTTTGTACAGCCCCTTTGCGCGTTTTTGTGCAATTTTTTTCAATTTTATGTTAAATTTTTCTATATGATGAAATATAACGCTATTGTTGACAAAAATTTTCAATAATATTTAAAAAAATGTAAATATCATACAAAAATGAGGGGAAAGAAGAATGTACAAAATGCACAAATACTCCTTTCCCCTCACGCGATAAAACAAATAAACATTATGCGAGCAACAATTTTTCCAGATCGGTAAAGCTGCTCACGACAGCGACGGCGCCCGCATCCTCCAACTCACTAGGTTCGGAAAATCCCGTATTCAGCCCGATGCAGGCAAGCCCCTCTTCTTGCGCGCCCAACACATCGTACTTTCGGTCCCCGACCATGACGGCGCGCTGTAAATCGGCAATTCCGAGTTCTTTTATGACAGCGGCAATGACTTCGCTCTTTTTCGAACGCGTTTCGTCGAGAAACCCGCCCGCGACCGCTTTGAAATATCGGTCAAAACGAAACCGCGCAAGAATGGAACGAGCGAACGGTTCCGGCTTAGAGGTCGCCACGGCGAGGGTCAGCCCCGCTTCGGTCAGCTTTTGAAGACATGCTTCCGCACCGTCGATGGGCCTGCACTGCCAGATGCCCTGCGTCTGATAATACTCGCGATACACCTTTTTTGTATGCTGCGCTTCCTCCTCGGTCATGCCGCAAAATTCCTTGAGCGCCTGTACGACGGGCGGCCCGATGAATTTATACAGCTGCGCGTCCTCCCCGACCGGGATGCCGGCTTCCTCTAAAGCGCGGCGTATCCCCTTTAAGATCCCCTCGCTCGTATCGAAGAGCGTTCCGTCAAAATCGAACAGGATGTAATCGTATTTCATCTCGCGTGCTCCTTGATGCAACGGCGCGGGCACTTTTGCGCGCATTGCATGCACCCTACGCATTTTTTATAATCGATCTCCGGCAGGTCGTCGCGCATGGCAATGGCACCCACCGGGCAGGTCTTTGCACACAGGCCGCAGGCGATGCAACCGTTTTTACATAGTTCCATGACCTCTTTGCCCTTGCCGTGGTTGGAACAGGCAATATAGACCTTCGCATTCTTCGGGATGCGCCCGATGATATGTTTGGGGCAGTTGTCAATACATACGCCGCAGGAAATACACTTTTCTTTATCGACGACGGCATAACCTCCGTCACCCAAGTCAATGGCATAATGCGGGCAGATATCCACACATGTCTTTTTGCCGATGCATCCTACGGGGCAGGCCTTGATGCCGCCCGCGATGAGTTCGCAGGAGGCACAGTTGCCGTACCCCTGATAATCGTATTTGTTATAACATGCGTTGCCGCCGTTACAGTGCACGACGGCGACCGTATCTTCGCCGACTTCTCCGCCGCCCAACAGCTGGGCGATCTTTTCTTTATTTGCGGCAGGCGTCGCCTTGCAGTCAGAGAGTTTTGCTTCTCCCTTGACGAGCGCTTCGGCAAACTGGGCGCATCCCGCCCTGCCGCAGCCGCCGCAGTTGGATTTTGCGAGCAGATTTTCCACCTGTTCGATGCGCTCGTCCTTCCGTATGGCGAACACATGGGAACAGATGACCAAAATCACGCCGAACACGAGCGCAACGGCGAGCATGACGCCGCCCGCAATCAAGATCCGAATCAAGACGTCCATATCCCCTCCTCTAAGCCAATATCCCGGCAAACCCGGCAAACGCCATCGCCATGATCGCCGCCGTCACTAGGGTAATCGGGAAGCCCTTGAAGCAGGAAGGGATGTCTGCCCTGTCCGTTTTCAGGCGGACAAACGCCAGCAACAGGATGGCAAACAGGAACCCGACCCCCGTCGCCACCGAGACGGCAAAAGTTTCCACAAAGGCATACGAATTGTATACGACCGCGCTGTTCGCCGTGCCGAGGATGGCGCAATTGGTCGTGATGAGGGGAAGATACACGCCGAGCGCGCTGTACAGAGTGGGCGAATAGCGTTTGACGACCATCTCCGTGACCTGCACAAGGCTGGCTATCACGAGGATAAATGCCATCGTATACAAGAAGTCGATCTCCAAAGGCAAAAGAATATAGTGATAAACCAGCCAAGTAAATACGGAAGAGATCGCCATGACGAAAATGACCGCAAAGCCCATCCCCGCCGCGCTCGAAATCTTTTTGGAGACCCCGAGAAAGGGACAGATGCCCTGATATTGCGCCAAAACGATATTGTTTGAAATGACCGCCGCAAACATGACGGATATTATAGATGCTGTCATCGGTCGGCAACCTCCTCCCAAGCCTCCACCTTCCCCTCCGCAAGGGGCAGGGACGCGGCTTTTATTTTATCCTTCCGCGCGTTGACCTTTTGCATGACAAAATTGAAGAGCGCCATCAGGCAACCGAAGACGATAAAGCCGAACGCGCTGGCGCCCGTCCCCGACATCGCGGGAAAACCGGGAATGGAGATCCCCGCAAAGGCGCCGCCCGCCAAAAACTCTCGCACGATGCCGATGAGGCAGAGGGCGCCCGTAAAGCCGATGCCGATGGATATGCCGTCGAGCGCGCTGTAGAGAGGTTTGTTGCAGGAAGCAAAGCTCTCCGCACGCGCCAAAATGATGCAGTTTACGACGATGAGCGAGATAAAAGCGCGCATCGTGTCGTACAGATCGGGCATAAACCGCGCCATGACCATCTCCACGATCGTGACAAACGTCGAGATGATGACGATATAACACGGGATCCTGACCTTATCCGGAATCAGGTTGCGCAGCAAACTGATAAACAGATTGGAAAAGATGAGAACGAAAGTCGTCGCAACGCCCATGGCAAACGCCTGGAAAAGAGTCGTCGTCATCGCGATCGTCGGGCATGTTCCCAAAACGAGCACGAAGGTAGGATTATTCCGGATGATACCGCCGAGGAACGTCTCTTTTATCTTAGCTCTGTCCATGCTCCCCTCCCGTCAAATTTGCCGTATAATATTGCACGACGGCGTCGATCGCGCGCGCCACCGCCCGGATCGTCCGGGAAGCGGTCGCCCCCGTCGAAACGTCTGCCTCTTCAAAGGTACCCGAAGAGGAAACATCGATGCCGGCAAACTGCTCGAAAAAGTCTGATTCGAAAGTATCCCAAAGCGTTTCGGCATTGTCGCCGAGGACAACTTTTTCTATAACGCTGCCCCGCAGATACACATACAGCTGTACTTCGCCGCCCCAGCCGCCGCTGCCGGCAGCAAGGAAGGCGTGGTATTCCCCGCCGTCGGAACGCGCATAGTAGATGATGCGCCCGTTTTCAAACGACTGCCCCTCCTCATCCGTCATTTGCGAAAAGTCGGCGCCCGTATCCGCCGAAAATTGATCGAGCGTAGGCTGCAGCGGATCTACATAGGTTAAATAGTTGAACGCGCCGAGCAAAAGCCCGCAAACGAGCGCGATACATGCAAGCACCGCGATTCCCTGGATCATCGACCTCACTTTGGCACTCATGCTCTGCCACCTCCCGCAACCGCAAGGCATTCCAATGTCATTTCTTTGAGCGCCGCGTTGGTACGCGTCGCGCTCGTATCCGAATCGGCGGAAAGGTCGGACAGCGACGCGATCTCCTGCTGCGTCTTGCCGACAAAGAAGGAAAGCTCTGCCATATACCCCATCGTACTCTGTACGAGAGGCACGATCGAAGAGATCTTGTTACCCTCAACCGAAATATAATAGAGGAGCGGCTGCTGATAATTGTATTCGCTCAAATCGGCAACGCCGGCGGCGAGATAAGTCGTACCGCCGAACAATTCGGAACGCACGGCGTCGATAATATAGGTGTATGCATCTTCCGTATGCAGCCTGTTTTTATCGAAATCCGCCGCGAGGAAACACTCTTCGACCATATCCTGCAAGGCGGTATTGGTGAGGGTCGCGCTTGTTTCCGCGTCCGTGGAAAGATCGGTGAGTGCCGCCACTTCCGCGTATGTCTTGCCGACAAACAGGGAAAGTTCTGCCGTATACCCCATCGTGCTCTGCGTGACGGGCACGATCTCAGACACGACGCCCTTTTGCGTGTCGATCTTCACGTCATATTCGAGCGCTTGGGTATAATTTTCCGTGATCTTAGCGCTACCCTGCACGGTAAAATAGTAATTGCCCCGTCGGTCGAGCGCCATCGACTGTATATAGCGGAAAGAGGCCGCAAGCTCTTTTTCCGCCGGGCGTCCATACTCCGCGACCGCGATCAGCGGGGTGCCTACCGCCAGCGCCGCGGCGAGCGCCATGCAAAGCCCGCGCATGCACCACGCCATGACTGCCGGTTTGGGCGTCCCCTTCTTCGTCCTTTGCCCGAAGCGCACCGGGATCAAGAATTTATCCATCGCCGGCACGAGCAGATTCATAAACAAAATGGCGAGCGAAGTTCCTTCCGGATAATTGCCGAAGCGTCGGATGACCATCGTGATCGCTCCAAGACCGAACGCGTACAAAATACGGTTTATTTTCCACTTCGGCGAAGTCGCATAGTCTGTCGCCATGAAAAAAGCGCCGAACAGCAACCCGCCCGAAAAGAGCTGCAGCAAAACTTCCTGTGCGCTGTTCCACAAAAAGAGAGCGAATACGGACGCCGTCAAAACATACACGAGCGGAATGCGCCAGTCGATGACGCGCCGCACGAGCAGATAACCGCCGCCCGCGAGTACGGCGAGCTTGCACGTTTCGCCGATGCTGCCGCCCACATTGCCGAAAAACAGCTGCAGCACGTTGCCCCAATATCCGCCGACGCCCAAAAAGCTGTCGGCAAGTACCGCGGCGCCGCCGCTCAAATAGGTTGCGCCCGTCGAACCGTCGGCGATGAGGTTGCCCGGATCCGCCCCGATAAAGGAGGTCATCGCCGTACTGTATGCAAGCAGCAAAAATACGCGCGCCGCCGCGGCGGGATTGGCGAAATTTTTGCCCAAGCCGCCGAAAAGCATCTTGATGATCACGATGGCGAATACCCCGCCGATCAGAGGGATATACCAAGGCGCACGCGGCGGCAGGTTCAACCCCAAGATCAGCCCCGTCACCAACGCGGATAAATCGGTCGTAACCGGCTTTTTACGGATCAAATTATAGATTTGTTCACTCGCAAAACTTGCCGCCATACAGATGACGACGAGCAAGAGCGCATACAGCCCGAAATAGACGACGCCGCACACAAGGCAGGGAAGGAGGGCGATCAGGACATCGAGCATGATGCGGCGGGTATTCGCCCCGTCCAGCTTATGCGGAGAAGATGCTACTTTATAATTGGCAATTTCAGACATCGGCCCTATTTACTCCTTCTCCGTTCTTTTCCGAAGCGGCCCTGCGCTCCTCTTCGTCTTTCGCGCGCCGCTGGCGCAAAATCTTTTTGGCGAGCTTTACGCTTTGCACAAGAAAACGTTTGGCGGGGCATACATACGAACAGCAGCCGCAGCCGATACAGTATTCCGCGCCGAAATCGCCGGCTTCCTTATAATTTTTATCGAACAGCGCCCGCTCGATAAAGACGGGCGAAAGCCCCATCGGGCAAGCCTGCACGCATCTGCCGCATCCGATACACGGCTCAGCCCTTTTGCTTACGCACTCGCTTTCGTCAAGAAAAAGGAGTGACGATGTCCCCTTTCCCGTGCAAATCTTCAAGGAAAACACAGGTTCCCCCATCATGGGGCCGCCGGAAACGATACGTTCGCAGTCCTCGTGCGCGCCGCAAAATTCTGCTATGTCGCGGTACGGCGTGCCGTTTTTGACCCAAATGTTGGAGGGTCTGTCTACCCTTTTGCCGCTGACCGTCATTACCCGCTCATAGCAGGGCGTATTCTCTTCTACCGCCCGATATACGGCGAGCGCCGTATGCACGTTGACGACCAAAACGCCTATGTCCGCCGGCAGACAGTTTTCCGGAATGACCCGCTTTGTGCAGGAATATACGAGCTGCTTTTCCGCGCCCTGCGGATATTTCGTTTTGAGGACCCGAACCGAAATTCCTGTTCCCGATACCCGCGCAAGTTTTGCGGCCGCGGCCTTTTTATTGTTCTCTATGCCGATCACGGCGCGATCGGCGCCGCAGGCGAGCATGCACAGGCGTATCCCCTCTGAGAGTTGGTCTGTGTATTCGAGCATGATGCGCTCGTCGCAGGTGATATACGGCTCGCATTCCGCCCCGTTGACGAGGAGGATATCTATTTTTTTATCCGTCCCAAGCTTTGCCGCGGTCGGAAAAGCGGCGCCGCCCATACCGACGATGCCCGCTTCCGCGATGCGCGCCAGCACGCTCTCGCGCGTCCGCTCTGCCAAGGGAGGCAAAAACGTTTTTTCATCCAGAAAATCGTTTTCTATCAGAATATGGTCGGCCTTTTTTCCCGACAAAGTGATGTGGCCGACGACACCCTTAACCGTTCCCGAAACGGGGGAATAGACGTTGGCGGACAGCTCCTTATCGGCACGGCCGATCAACTGCCCGCATCGCACGCGGTCTCCCGCTTCCACGACGGGCAGCGCGGGCTTGCCGATATGCTGCGAAAGCGGCACATAGACGGCTTTCGGATCGGGGCCGCGCCCGATCGGCTGCCCGGCGGTGCGCTGTTTACACCCCTTCGGATGGACGCCGTTTGCAAAAGTAATCAACAATGATGCCTCCTTTCGTAGACTTTAAGGATTTTTTTAATAAAAACAACCCGTTCTGATAGGAAAATTTTACCATGAATTGCAAAAATTGTAAAGAAAAAGCCGGCAAAAAAGTGTAATATAAATAATTCTTAAGCCCCCTTCTTTTTCCTTGCGCGTATTTGCATCGCGCCCTGGTACGCCTGCCAAAGGGAAAGCAGGCATAAAAAAGCGCCGAACGCCGCGCGCAAAAAATTGCCGGAAAGTTCTTTGACAAAAAAACCTCCGGCCGCCGAAAGGAGCACTGCCGGCACGATCATCCACCAAATCCCCTTTGTGTCCACCAAACCGTTCGCAAAATGCTCTTTCAGGGCGAGCAGCGCCATGGGGAGAAAGGAAAGCAAATTGACCGACTGTGCAAGATGCTGCTCCACTCCGCAGAAAATTGTTAAAATGGGGATCAGCACGGTGCCTCCGCCCATTCCCATGCCGCCGAGCACGCCGCCGGCTGCGCCCGCCAAAAGATACACTAAAAATTTCATAATCCCCCTCTAAAAGATCATTCTGATCCCCGCGGCAAACATGACGGCCGCAAAAAGGAGCGTCGCCTCACCCGCCGTCATCCGGCTCAGCGCCCGCGCTCCGACATAGCCCCCGAAGGTCACCCCGATCGATACGGCAAGGAAAAGTTCCGCCTCGAAATATCCGTTGATGAGATAGAAAATGCCGCTCACCAGGCTGACAGGTAAAATAATGAAGATCGCCGTAGCGTGCGCAACGAGCGGCTCTTTCCCCGCAAAAGCAGTCAAAAACGGCACGACGATCATGCCGCCCCCGCCGCCGAAAATGCCGTTTACCGCCCCCGTCGCGATACCGCCCGCGGCGAGCACCCGATTTTTCTTTACCCTGTCCATTGCGACCTCCTTTTTTCTATTACCCGATTAGTTTGCGCCGATCAGAGAAAAATTAATTCAAATTTCACTTTTTTTTAACCGTTATCGCTTGCATTTAATCGCTATTTATATTAAAATAAGATAGTACGATTTTGTGTTTACCGATAAATTACACAGTACGGTTAAATTCTTATTATTCAATAAAAGGTGTTTAAACATGGCAAAAAACAAACAAGTTAGCAAACTGAGAATCACGACATGGCTTATGGCTTTCCTCATGCTGATCGCATCCTGTGCGCTCATCTTTTCAGCTTGCTCGGGAACGACCGACGATGACGACGACACTGCGGAGACCCCGACGGACACGCAGACGTTCGCGAACGGGAACTTTGAGTATTTCAACGACAGCGACGGCGCCTACCTGATCGCCACGCCCGAAAGTTGGACTTCCTCCACGCAGGGCAGCACTTCCCTCGCGAAGTCCGGCATCGTAGATACGTCGATCAACTGGGGTGAAAAATTCGTCTATGCCAGAACGGAATATGAAAAACAGCAGGACGAAGATAACACAGAAGATGAACCGGACGAATATTATACCGACATCGACAGCGATTATGACGTTCCAGGATGGGACATCGCCAATGCCGCACGCGGCGAGGGCGATGACGACCTCACATATGAAAACATCGATGCGGCGGACATCAATGCCGTAAACCCCGGCACGCACAACGTTGCGCCGAATACGGAGGATGAAGAAAACGGCACGCATGTGCTCATGCTCCACAATTACCGCTCCAACGGCTACGGCACGGCGGCAAGATATGCCTCCTCTTCCATCACCGTACAGGCGGGCTCAGCGGTCAAATTTTCCGTGTGGGTCAAGACCTACGGCATGACCTATAACGACAACACAAAGGTCGATGGCAACCGCGGCGCATATATTGAGATCTCCAACACGGTCGGAGGCACCAGCCAAGATCCCCTCGTTGTGCAAAACATCGACACCGAGGCGCTCAACTCCGACAGCACTGACAACGGTTGGGTACAGTACACCTTTTATTTGAGAGCTTCTTCCTACGCCTCCACTTCCTTTACCGTTTACCTCGGTTTGGGCAGAACAAACGATGTCGACAGCAACTATTACGAATATGTGCAGGGATACGCTTTCTTCGACGATCTCAAATATGAAGTGATGACCGCTTCGGAATACGACGCGGCTATCGCGGAAGAAGATGACGTCGTACAGACCTCCCTCGACATTTATTCTACAGACGCTAAAAAATACGACTCCGTATCTTCGGCATATTCCTCCCGCAGGACATATGCGCTCGATTTGGACGTATTCCGCACCGCTGTATCCCCTATTACGATGAGCGATGTGAACGTCAATGAAACGACTTCCGTACGCAACGGCATCACATATCGCCTTGAAGACTATCTCGGCGCGGCCAATGCGGAAGCACTCCGCGATGCAAACGACTCTTCCCGCTCGGGGCTCATCTCTGCCGCGGATATCACCGAAGCGAATGGATACGGCGCTTCCGTCGTAGAAGATTTTGAAAGATTTTCCTCCCTCTTCGGCGACAATGCCCAGGTCTTGATGCTGTACAGCGGACAGGGCGCTCCTTATGCCGCCAACGTTTCGGAGAACAATATCGTCGACGGCAGCGGGCTGTTTACCGTTGCAAAAGAGCAGACGCTCATGATCCGTTTCTGGGTCAAGACGAGCGATCTCAACGGAGGCACGGGCGGCACCGTGACGCTCATCGACTACGAAACAGAAACGGCGATCGGCGCCGTCGATACGACGACGCTCACCCCTGTCGACCTTACAGACGACAACGGCAAGACGGAAGACATCTTTGACGGCTGGCAGCAATGCTATCTGTATGTGTCCAACGATACGGAGAATGCGATCACCTTTACTTTGCGCTTTAACTTCGGCCCGACGGACATCGTCGACACGGCTTTCTCTTCCTATGAAGACGGCTACGCCGCTTTCACCGGATTCGAATACACCTATCTGACAGAGGAAGAGTCCTCCCTCGCGGCGACGGGGACCTATGCAGTACAGGTTTCCTTGACGGGCAGCCCTCTCGATACAAATTCCTCCGTCGTATTCGACGATCCCTCCTATGCGGACAGCACGGAAGGCTCTGCAGCAATCGAGAACGGTTTTGCGGACTTGCGCAATTATGACGGCGTTTACGGCAATTCCAAATATGTCGGCGGTGAAGAACTGACTACCGGCAGGAATGAATATGAAAACGCCGGATTGATCAATAAACAGTACGCTTCCAACTATTGGGGGGACGGCGCCGAACCCGCATCCGCATGGCTGCGCACCGTCGTATCCAGCTATACGCAGGCGCTGGACGCTTCCAACTGGTGGAACACCGTCATCGGCAGCGATTCGACCCAGCCCCTTCTGATCGTCAATACGCTGACGCAGGTGACGACTTCTTACGGATTCGTCGGGTCTGAAACGACGATCTCCGCTGATTCTTATGCGCAGATCAATCTCCGCGTGAAACTGAGCGCCGGCGCGACTGCCTACATCTACCTGATCGATACCTCTTCCGACGACAATACAGAAACGAAGTATACGGAAAATCTCCGCTATGCCTCCGGCATTTCCTATCGCTATGACGAAAACGGCAACGTCGTCACCAGAGATCCGGAAGATCACGATTTTGATGAAAACACCGATACCCTCTTCTATAAGCAAGAGAACGGGCTGTGGTCTACGAGCGAATCGCACAGCGGCGATTACTATTACGCCAACCTCTCCAATTATGATACCGACGAGGACGGCAATTTAATAGACGCGAACGACAATATCATCTATTACAGCCACGACGGCGAATTTTACAGATATTACGACGAGGACCGCGATTCCTACAGCTTAGCGGTCAGAGACTTTACGCAGGCCGGCGTCGATGCCGAACGTTTGGCGGCCGCTACCCTGCAGGGCGAGACGAGCAAGGATCTCGTGCAAGTTATCCAGGGAACTGAAGCCAATGCGGGTCAGTGGATCTATGTAAACTTCTTCCTCGCGAGCGGAAACGAAGCGAAAACGTATCGCCTGGAAGTTTGGAACGGCTCCCGCGACAATGCCGTAGGCATGGCGGCGGAAAGCTATGTGATCTTCGATCAGGTCAGCTATGAAACGCTTGACGAAACTTCGTACGCCGAAATGGTAAACGAAAGTTTGTCGGCACTCGGCGAAGCGGGCAAATTGAACGGCACTACCTACGCTACGACGGACGAAATCTTAGAAGCATACCGTGAAAATCCGACCGCTTTCATCGGCGCTTCGGATGCTGATACTTCTCTGATCTATTATCATTTCTCTCTCTATGACGATAAGAGCTATGCTCCTTACGATGAGAGCAATGATATGGAAACGCGCGACTCCGATCCGTATGCGGACTATGATCCGAGCACTTATTCGGACGATGTCGCCTATCTGAAGTACAACATCACCGATCCGAACGACGCGGACTATAACGGATATATCGAATATAACACCTTTATCGATTACAGCGCCAGCGAAATCACCGTAGAAACTTCGAGCGGAAGCAGCGACGATACGACGGACGACACGACGAGCACGGGCGACAGCGAAACCAACCTCTGGCTTTTGATCCCCTCTATCATCCTCGCGGCGGCCCTCTTCCTCACCTTGATCTCTCTGTTGGTCAAGAAGCTGCTCTCCAATATTCGCAGAAATAAGACGAGCTATAAGACACAGTATGACGCAAGGCGTACGCATTATATCAGAAAGCTCAAGCTCGCCGAGGCAGCGGACGACGAAAAGGATGATACCGTGCCCGATGTTCTCCCCGACGATGAAGACGAAATCGACGAAGAAGACATCTATCGCGTAGACGACGGTTCGGATGCTCAGGAACAGGATCCTTACAAAGACGAATCGGACGATAACAAAAAAGACGGCGATGAGCAGTAATTGCCCTATCGACCGCAAGAAAATGTAACAAACGCTCCGCCCGCGCAAATTATTGCGCGGGCGGAGCTTATTGAATGAAAAAAGCCGCCCATGGTCAATGGGCGGTTTTATAAATAATCCTCTTATTTTCGCTTAAACAGGATGCGGCGGCAGCTGTCACACTCGATATAGTTGCCGTCCGAAAGTTTAGAAATTTCGGCAATGGAAAGCTCCATACCGCACTGCGGACAGCGATTGCCGACAACTTCGCATACGACAGGATAAACTTTTTCTTTGCGCTTTGCCTTATATTTGGCGAGCGTATCGGCAGGGACCGCTTTCCCCAATTTGGAAAGTTCCGCTTCGATAGCGGAAATATCCGCAGCCCTCGCCTCTTTCACTGCCGCGTATTTTTCTTTGTATTCCTTATACTGCTTTTGCATGGCGATCGTCTGTTTTTTTGCGGCGGCATATTCTGCGGAAGTCTTCTCGATCTGCTGCACGAGTTTATTGATCTCCGCCTTCAAATTTTTTAAGCTTTCTGCAATCTGCGACGCATTCTTTTTATAGAAGGAGATCTCGCCGCCCTGTTCGTCGACCATCTCGTCGAGGTTTTCGTAATCTTTGATCGTATCGGCAATTTCAGCGTACTTCTTTTCCAGCCGTTCGAACAGGTGCTTAAATTCTGCGGCGCGCGCGTCCAAGGATTCCAGCTTTTCCGGCGCCTTTTCGAGAAATTTACGCGCGCTCAAATATTTTTTGCGCTCTTCGGTCGAAGCGATTTCCTGTTCGATCGCGCGAAGTTTCCCGTCCGCCTCCTGATACTTCAACAATTCGTCTATCATTTTATACCTCCCGAAAATCAAAGCATAAACAAATCCTCGTGATAAAACACGGGAATACTTAATTTATGGCTGAGATTTTGATAAATTTTCTTAAAACCGTAATTCTCACTCGCATAATGCGTCATTATCAAAAGCCGCATACCCGATTCGAGAATATCGCAAATATAATTATGCTTGACATCGGACGACACGATGACGTCAGCCCCGCCGCGCTTTGCCGCCTCGACTGCGCCTCCGTCTATGCCTGCGCCGCAAAAGGATGCGACGCGCGCAATTTCTCCTTGCCGGCCGTAACAGAGCAGGCGCTCCGTCCGAAATTCCGCCGCCGCATGCGCACAAAATTCCGAAAAAGACTGGCGCGGCACATCGTAAACGCGCCCGTATCCGCCGCCGTCTATGTTCTCATAAGTCGATGAAACGTCTTGCCCGCCCAACCCCTTCGCAAGGTGATAATCGATCCCCTCGGGCGCAAAATCGAGATTCAAGTGCATCGAAATGATGCCGATGCCCGCGCGAATGCAGGAAAGGATGCGATCACCCAAGGCATCCTGCACACGCAGATCGGAAACGGGAAAAAATATGGCTGGATGATGAGTCACGATCAGATTGGCACCCTGCGCCTTAGCCGCCTCGATCGCCCCTTTTGACAAATCGAGCGAAAAGACTGCACCGCGTATCTCGTCGCCCGTATCGACCAGCATACCGCTGTTGTCATGGGCGCCGTAATTTTTGACATATATATCGCTCAGTTTTTTCGGATATTCGGCGTCAATTACTTGATAAACGTCTGCAAGTTTCATCGTAGATCTCCTTCAATTTGGAAAGGCGGCGGACGATCTCTTCGCGCCCTTCGCGCGCGTTTTCCATCCATGCGGTGTGCTGCGCGATATCGCGCTCCAATTTCTTTCTGAAGTCTTCGCGCGGGTTCAATAAATTATCCCTGCCGAACATGATCATATCCGCCGTATACGTCCCACAGGCAGATCCCCGCACCGCGCGGATCAAATCATAAAATTTTCCGTCCGCAAAAAATGTATTGTCCCGCAAAATGCCGTATCCTTCCTGCAGAAGAAAACGGCGCACCTTGTCCGAATTTTTCATGGGCTGCAACACCACTTTGGGCGGCAAAAAGCCGTCGCGCAAAATGCCCACGATCTCTTCTCCGCCCATCCCGGCAATCAGCACAAGATCGGTATTCGGATCGATCTTTTCCAGCCCCGCGCATACGACGGCGCGCACTCTGCCCGCATTTATGTACGCGGAGAGCAGCGCTTCCGCCTTCTGCAGGCTTTTCGCGCTGATGTCCGAAATCTGCGCGCAGCGGCACAAATCGTTTTCGAGCATGTATTGCGTGCAATAGCCGTGGTCGCATCCAACGTCAGCAAAGAGGCGGCACGCCTCTAATTCGCCGCACAGCTCGGTGAGACGGAGCGTCCTCTTCATCTTCAATCGAGAAAGTCCTTCAGCTTTTTGCTGCGGCTGGGATGGCGCAGTTTACGGAGCGCTTTCGCCTCGATCTGGCGGATACGCTCGCGCGTGACGTTAAATTCCTTGCCTACCTCTTCAAGGGTGCGAGGCTTTCCGTCGTCGATGCCGTAACGGAGGCGCAAGACCTTTTCTTCGCGCGGGGTAAGCGTGTCCAATACGCCCAACAGCTGCTCTTTGAGCATGGCAAAGGCAACCGAATCGCTCGGCGTCGTCGCGCGGTCGTCCTCGATAAAATCTCCGAGATGCGAATCCTCTTCTTCGCCGATCGGCGTTTCCAAAGAGACGGGATCCTGCGCGATCTTCTGGATCTCTCTGACGCGATCCTCCGGCATATTCAGCTCTTCCGCGATCTCCGCGGGGGTAGGCTCTCTGCCCAGCTGCTGCAACAACACGCGCGACGCGCGCGTCAAGCGGTTGATCGTCTCGACCATATGCACGGGAATACGGATGGTGCGCGCCTGATCGGCAATGGCGCGGGTAATAGCCTGGCGAATCCACCATGTGGCATAGGTAGAGAATTTAAACCCTTTTTGGTAATCGAATTTTTCCACCGCCTTCATCAAACCGAGATTGCCCTCTTGGATGAGATCGAGAAAAAGCATGCCCCTGCCCACATATCGCTTGGCGATAGAAACTACCAAGCGGAGGTTGGCTTCGGAGAGGCGTTTTTTCGCCGCCTCATCGCCTTCCTGCATGCGGCGGGCAAGGTCGATCTCTTCGTCCGCGGAGAGGAGGGGCACTTTGCCGATATCTTTCAGGTACATCTTGACGGGATCGTCCAGCCCGATATCTCGAAGCGCCTGCTCGAAAAGTTCCCTGTCGCGCTCGTCTTCATCCACGATTTGAATGCCGGCTTCGCCGATCGATTTATAAATATAGTCGATCTGATCGGGATTGGTGTCGATCTTTTCCAAGATATCGCAGAGCGAATTGGTGGAAATGCTTCCCTTTTGGCGGTATTCCGCGATGATCTGTTTGAGTATTTCGTTAAGTTTTTGTTCGGATACGCTCATTTAAAATGTTTATCCTCCGCTTGTGTTAAAGATTTTTCAATTTTACTGTCAGTTCGAGGATGCGGCGGGTATACTGCTTTTTTTTGGCAAGTTCTGTTTCCGCATCGCATTTGGCGCTCAATTCATTGAGCTCCCTTTCTATCTGCTGCCTCATAAGCGTCTTGACGCATCCGTCAAAATACCGCTCCGACTCAGCCGTCGAAAAAGCATCGCCGATACTCAAATCGAGGATCGCGGAAAGTTCGGGCGTGTTTTCGTCAAAAATCTCGAAAAGATCGCTCGCCCGTATATTTTCTCCCCGATTTTTGCGGCCGATGATATATTCCGCGATGATATTATGCACAGGATCGTCGAATTTGACACCTGAAAGGTCGAAATTCCGCGCATATTTTGCATGGAAAAGAATAGAAGCGAGAATAAAACGGCTCGCTTTGACATTTCTGTCCGCTCCGTCCTCCCTTCGCACGGGCTCTGCCTCCTCGTGCCCGGCGGGCATCGCGGGGGCATGATCCAAATCCCGACGCAGCGACTCGAAAGTCATACCTGTACGATCGCGCAGCGCCTTCAAAAGATCCTCGCGCACGCTTTCGCTGTCTGCCTCGCGGATCACTTTCAGCGCCTCGCGGATATATTCCCTTTTCTCTTCCGTTTTCGTCAAATCATATTGCCGTCCCAAAACATCGAGCTTAAAATCGATGAGGGGCATCGCTTCGTCCAGACATTTTTGATACCCTTCGCTGCCGTATCGTTTGACTACGTCGTCCGGGTCCAATCCCTCCGGCAAAGCGACCACGCGCACGTTGACGCCCTCATCCCGCAGGATCTCCAATCCCCGGATAGCGCCCTTCTGCCCCGCAAAATCGCCGTCATAACTGATGAGCACGTCATCCGCATAGCGTTTAGCCAGCCGCGCCTGCTCCTTAGTGAGCGCCGTGCCCATACTCGCGACAACGTTATGAAACCCCTCCTGCCAAAGGGAGATGGTATCCATATACCCCTCCGTCATGACGAGATTTTTCAGCCCCGACGCCTTTTTTTGCTTTTTGACGAGATTGACATTATACAACGTTTTGCTTTTATTGAATACGATCGTCTCTTTCGTATTTTTGTATTTGGCGAAATCCGTCTTTTCCAAGACCCTGCCGCCGAAGGCGATGACGTCGTCAAAGGCGTTGATAATGGGAAAGATCAGCCTTCCCCCCTGCGCATCGACGAGCCTGCCCTTTTCCGATGCCGTCACGGCGCCGCTTTCAAGGATATCGTCGCGGCGGAAACCTTGGTCCAAGAGAAATTGCGGAAGCGTCTTGAAATCGAGCGAAGCGCCCAAACCGAACCGCCGCACCGTCGGCGGGGAAAGTTTTCTGTCCAATATATATTGAATGTGCGCATCCGCCTTGCCGGAATTGAGGTTGTCCAAATAAAAATGGGCGCATACGTTCAATATCTTAAGCACTTCATCGCGCTTTCGCTTCTGCTCGAGCGTCCTTTCCGAATCAAGATTCATGTCGGGCATCGGCAGGTGGATTCGCTCTGCGAGAATTTTGACCGCATCGATAAAATCGATCGACTCGATCTCGCGCACGAAAGAGATGACGTCGCCGCTCGCACCGCAACCGAAACAATGATAATACTGATCGATCGAATTGACGGAAAAGGAGGGCGTCTTTTCATGATGGAACGGACAGCACGCCCAATAATTCGTTCCCTTTCTGTCCAAGGAAATGTACGAACCGATCACTTCGACAATATCGTTTTTTCTCTTCAATTGTGCAAGAAACTCGTTATCAAGACCTTTCGGCATTTCCTCCTCCGCATGTGCGCCCGCGGTGCACTGTCAAAGTTCTATATCCTCCTCTCGAAGCGCCCAGCTTTTGGGAATAAATATACTGTTGAACACCGCAATCGCATATTTATCCGTCATGGAAGAAAGATAGTCGCAGATCGCCTGTTCCGTCGGATAATCGTCGCACAGCCGCCTGTAAAAGGGCGGCAGCTTGTCCTTATCCTTCAAAAAATAGTCGAACATGGCAGAGAGCATGCGTTTGGCACGCTCTTCTTCTTTCATGGAAAGCTCGGTTATGTAGACGCGTTCAAACATGAAGGAGCGGAGATGTTCGAGGGCTTCCGCCTCCTCCTCTCCCATTTTAACTTCGCTTTTTCCTACGCTGTTCTCATAGATCGAGGTGATCATCGTATTGATCCTGTCGCGCGAGGAACCGCCCAAAACGGCAATATCCCGCTGCGGGAGTTCCTTTTCCTGCAGTAAGCCCGCGCGAATGGCATCCTCAATGTCGTGGTTGACATAGGCGATACGGTCGGCAAGGGAAACGGCCTTTCCTTCCAACGTGGAAGGATGCCCGCTCTTTTTATGATTGACGATCCCGTCGCGCACCTCAAAGGTGAGATTGAGCCCTTTGCCGTCCTTTTCGAGGACATCCACAACGCGCAGCGACTGCTCGTTGTGCGCGAACCCAAAGGGGGAAAGGCTGTTTAAGACGCGCTCGCCCGCATGCCCAAAGGGTGTATGCCCCAAATCGTGCCCGAGCGCGATCGCCTCGGCAAGATCTTCGTTGAGAGCAAGACTGCGCGCGATCGAGCGCGCGATCTGCGAAACGTCGATGGTGTGCGTCATGCGCGTACGGAAATGATCTCCCTCCGGCGAAAAAAATACTTGCGTCTTATTTTTCAGCCGCAAAAACGCCTTGCTGTAAATGATGCGATCCCGGTCGCGCTGAAAATCAGTGCGCATGTTGCAGGGCGTTTCAGGGCGCTGCCTTCCCTTGGTCTTTTCGGAAAGCTGCGCATAGGGAGAAAAAAATGCCCTTTCCCTTGCATAAGTTTTTTGTTTTACGGAATCAGAAATCATCGTCTTAGACGGGATATAAGCGATAAAAAGCGCGGCAATATAAATTTTGCCGCGGCATGAACGAAATCCCGCTATTTAATATATTAGACAAAAAACCGTAAAAACCTTTTTTTCGTCCAAATTTTTAAATATTTTTATTTTACAGGCACACCGCAAAATCAAATCAACGCGCCGCCGTTTATACGAAGTACTTCGCCTGTCATATAGGGCTGATTTACGAGAAATAATACCGCCGCCGCAACTTCTTCGGGCGTACCTTCCCGTCCAAGAGGGATCCCCTTTACAAAAGCGGCGCGCTCTTTCGCCGTAAACCGCGCATTCATCTCCGTTTCGATCATGCCCGCAGCAATACAGTTGACGCGGATCTTCGAAGGGGCCAATTCCTTTGCCGCCGCTTTGGTAAACCCGATCAGCGCCGCCTTGCTTGACGAATACGCCGCCTCGCAGGAACCGCCCGTTTCTCCCCAGATCGAAGATATATTGACGACGCACCCTTCCCCTCTCTTTAAAAATTTCGGGATGGCCGCGCGCGTACACAGAAAGGCGGCGCGCACATTGACGGCAAAAACGCGCTCCCAATCCTCCAGAGCCGTATCTTGAATCAGCCCGTAATGAGCGATCCCCGCATTATTGACGAGGACAGTCAGTCCCGGAACGGAGCAGAACAGCTCGCCCACCTTTTGCTCGTCGGTCACATCGCACAAAAACGGCAGCGCCCCCGCCCCTGCCGCCTCAATGCAGCGGCAGGTCTCCCCAGCGCCCGCCTCATCTTTAGAATAGCAAAAGGCGACATCGTATCCGGCGCGCGCAAAGGCGACGCAAATTGCCCTGCCGATCCCGCGCGAACCGCCCGTAACGAGCGCCGTGCTCATTCCGCAATCTGCGCGCCGCATACGGAGCACACTTCGCGCGCGACCTCCTCGATATTTTTTCCATTGGTATCGACGGTAAAATCAGCGCAGCTTTCATAAATGGGCGTTCTGTAATCGAGCAGTTCTTTCATCTTGGAAAAGGTCGTATTTTTGAGGAGAGGGCGCTCGTCGCTCGTATGGCCCGTGCGCTCGAAAAGCGTTTGAATATCCACTTTTAAGAAGACGATCTTGCCGAATTTTTTCAGCGCCGCGCTGTTTTCGGGCCGAAGCACGCATCCGCCGCCCGTCGAAATGACGACGTTATCCTCTTCGGAAACCTTTTTGACGATTTCCGTTTCCATTTCGCGAAAGCGCTCTTCCCCGTAAAACTCGAAGATGGACGGAATTTTTCCGTATTTTTCGGTGATCAAATCGTCCGTATCGAACCACCGCCTGCCTGTAAGATCGGCGATCTTGATGCCGACGCTCGTCTTACCCGCACCCATCATGCCGCACAGTACTATGTTCATAATAAAAAACTCTCCGCCGCAAGAATATAACTCTTTTTGCCGAAGCCGAGGATCGTACCTTTACACACTTCGGAAATGACAGATTGATGCCGAAATTCTTCCCGCGCGTGCACGTTCGACATGTGCACTTCGACGACGGGCGTATCGACGGATGCGATCGCGTCGCGGATCGCATAACTGTAATGGGTAAACGCGCCCGCATTCAAAATGATGCCGTCGGCATCCGTTTCCTGGATCTTGGTGCAGAGATCCCCTTCTAAATTGCTCTGAAAAAACTCGCATTCCGCGCCGCGCGCCGCGCAAAATGCGGCGATTTCCCGATTGATATCTTCCAGCGTCTCGGTGCCGTATACCGATTTTTCACGCATGCCCGTTCTGTTCAGATTGACGCCGTTGAGGATCAAGAGTTTCATTGCCCGAAAGCCTCCTTATATTTTTCGAAGAGTTCTTTTGCCTCCGCAGCAGACGGCGCCCTGCCCAGAATGATGCAGTCGGCATAATACGCCTGATAATAGAGCATCCCCTCCCCGTTGACGATCTTTTTGCCGAGCGATTCGGCGATGCGCAAAAACTCGCTCTTTCTCGGATAATAGATAAGATCGACAGCCGTGTCGCAATTTTTCAAGATCTCCTCGCCCACGGGAGAAATGCCCTCCGTCTTGTGCATCCCTACCCCCGTCACGTTGACGATCACATCGTAAGGCTCAGGAGCGACTTCCTCCAAAAGGCGCGCACCCGCAAATTCTTTGCAGACGGCGGCGGCGCTTTCCCTTTTTAGGTCATAGAGAAAGACCTCTGCCCCTCCGTCCAACAACTTTTTGACGACGCTCCTGCCCGCGCCGCCCGCGCCGAGCACCAAAAATCTTTTGCCCGATATTTCGATGCCGCTGTTTTCCAGCATCAGCGCAAAGCCGACCCCGTCCGTATTATAACCGATGCCGTCTTTGACGGTGTTGACGGCGCAGAACACCGCGGCGTCCCCTTCGATCCCCTTCAAATAGGGAATGATGTCCAGTTTATAGGGAATGGTCACGTTAAAGGCATCGTATTCGGCAAGCAATTTTTTCGCCTGTGCGTCAAAATTTTCCGCCGGGCAAGAAATCAGTTCATACGAACAATCGCTCCCCAGGCCGCGCATATCGAAGGTGTGCATCTTGGCGCTGTCCGATTTGGAAACGTCCTTTCCGATAACTGCAAGTTTCAGCATATGTCTTTCACTCCTTTTTTATCCCGCGCAGCGCGCGACGTCACGATCTGTCCAGCATGTCGAAAAATCCGGGGAACGAGATATTGACGCATTCGGCGTTTTTGATCTCGCCGCCCCTTTCGCTTGCCGCCAGTGCGACCGCTGCGCTCATTGCGATGCGATGATCGAGACAGGAATCTGCCGTGCCGCCCGCAAGCCGCCTTTGCCCGCGGATGATGAAGCCGTCCTCTCTCGGCATAATCTCGCCGCCCAATTCCGAAATCATCGCCGCGGTCGTCTTGATGCGGTCGCTCTCCTTGATACGAAGTTCTTCCGCTCCCGTAATGACACTCTCCCCTTCCGCATAGGCGCACAGCACCGCAATAATAGGCAGTTCGTCGATGAGGGAAGGCATGATCTCCTTTGTCAGGCGGATCCCTTTGAGATCGGATTTTTTGACGCGGATATCCGCCACCGGTTCTCCGCAGACCGTCCTCTGATTTTCCAGAGTGTATTGCACGCCCATCTGATCGAAAGCGGCCAAAATGCCCGTCCGCGTCGGGTTTACGCCCACGTTTTTACACAGCGTTTCGCCGAGAAGGGCTCCCAAAGCCATAAAATAAGCGGCGCTCGATATATCTCCGGGCACTTCGATATCGACGGCGCGCAGCGCGCTCTTTTTCACGCGCACGGTATTGCCGAGCACGCGAATATCCGCCCCCATCGCCGCGAGCATGCGTTCAGTATGATCGCGCGTTTTGACCGACTCGTGCACAAATGTTTCCCCTTCGGCACCGAGCGCGGCGAGGAGCAGCGCGCTCTTTACCTGTGCGCTCGCCGCCGCCGTATCCACCTCTCTGCCCGTCAGTTTTGCCGCACGGACTGTGACGGGCGCTCTCCCGTCCGCCGTTGCGATGTCCGCGCCTAAAAGGCGCAGCGGCTTTGCTACCCGTTCCATAGGCCTCTGCGAAAGGGAAGCATCCCCGGTCAGCGTCGCATTCACGCGTTGCCCTGCGATCAGCCCCATCAATAGGCGCATCGTCGTGCCGCTGTTGCCGCAGTCGCACGACGCGTCGCGGAGCACATTGCCGCGCACGCAGACAGTGCCGCCCTCCACGCGCACATCAGCGCCGAGGGCGCGCATGCACGCAGCTGTAGAAAGGCAATCCTCGCCGAGGAGCGCATTTTCGATGCGCGCTTCCCCATCCGCAATGCCGTTGAACATGATGGCGCGATGCGTGATGGATTTGTCTCCCGGCACGGTAAATTCTCCCGCATATTGGCGGCGGGATAAAACGATCATAAATTCCCTCCGTTGATGTCCTCGATCAAGCCGATATATTCTTCGATGGAAAGTTTCGCTTCGGCATATGCGCCCTGCGATCGGGGCAGGATCAAGGAAACCTCGTTCTTTTTCTCATTCTTTTTGTCGTATAGAGCTGTTCTTGCCGCCTCGCCGATATTTTCGAACCGCGGCAGTTTTTTGACGACCCTGCCGATGAGAGTACGCAGGCGCCTGGCATAATCCGCCGCACAGATGCCGATCCGTTCGGCAATACAGCTTTCGAAAAACATGCCGATCAGTACATATTCTCCATGCGAACGCCTCCCGTAAAACAGTTCGAGCGCATGCCCGGTCGTATGCCCCATATTCAGGCATTTGCGAAGGCCGCTCCGTTCGCATTCATCCTTTTCCACGATACCCGCTTTGAACCGAACGCATGCCGCCGTGATCTCTTCCAAAAAGGCAAAGTCGGCAAGCCTGTCCGCATTTTTTTCCAGCTGATCGAAAATCGTCCCTTCCAAAGCGCCCGTCTTGACGATCTCGCCCAACCCGCAGCGGATCTCGCGCGCGGGCAGCGTTTTCAAAAACATCGGATCGCAGAAGACATACTCGGGCTGATAAAAGGCACCGATCACATTTTTGACGCCGCGATAGTCCACCGCCGTTTTACCGCCCACCGATGAATCCACCTGAGCGAGAAGGGTCGTGGGCACCTGCACGGCGGGAATGCCGCGCATATAGAGGGAAGCGGCCAATCCGCCCATATCTCCGACGACACCGCCCCCGAGCGCCACGAGCCAGCAATTGCGGCGCAGGCGCGCCTGCAGCATTTGATCGAGGATCGAAAAAAGGGTGTGCGGCGTCTTATGTCTTTCTCCTGCGGGCACGGCAAAGACGGGCGAATGCGGAAAGGTACTGCGGATAAAATCCTCATACAGACGGTAAACGTTGGTATCCGTCACGACAAATATATCCTTGCCGTCCAGCAATTCCTCTAATTTTTTGACGGCGCCCTCTCCGCAGTAAACGGTACTCGGGCGCGATTTTGTTTTGACTTTGATGGTCTGCATGGCGTTCCTCACTGCGGGAGCGCGTCCCAGCGCGCTTTGAGGTCGCGCATATTGTCGCCGCCCAGCCGAGAAAGGATCTTTTCCGCGAGGGCAAAACATATGACGCTCTCCATAATCACATCGCATGCGCAGACGGAACAGACGTCGCTGCGCTCTGTCGCGGCGCGGCAGGCCTCTTTCGTCTCAAAATCAACGGTATCCAACCCGCGCATCAAAGTGGGTATGGGCTTCATCGCCGCGCGCAGCACGATCTCTTCCCCGTTAGACATGCCGCCCTCAATCCCGCCGGCATTGTTTGTCTTGCGGATGAATTTCCCGTTCTGATAATAAATCTCGTCGTGAACGAGGCTGCCCGGCCGCCTTGCCGCTTCAAATCCGAGCCCGATCTCCACGCCCTTGATCGCCTGCACGCTCATCGCCGCATATGCGAGGTGCGCATCCAATTTTTCGGTATATGCCATACAGCTGCCGAAGCCGCTCTTCATGCCGCGAACATGCACTTCGATGATGCCGCCCGCCGTATCTTTCGCATCTTTGATCTCATCTATGCGTTTTTTTGCCTTTTCACAGAGTACTTTGTCAGGCATAAACAACTCAGAACTTTTTGCCGCCTTGATCTCATCAAAGGTATAGCTCCGCTCGTCCGCAATGCCCTCTACGCTCTTTACATATCCAGCAACTTCGACGCCGAGTTTCCGCAGAAGCATCCGCGCGATCGTGCCGGCCGCAACGCGCACAGCCGTTTCCCGTGCGGAAGCGCGTTCCAAAATGTTACGCGCGTCCGTCTGATCGTACTTTAAAAGCCCTGTCAGGTCGGCATGCCCCGGCCGCACTTTCGTCAGCCGGCGCTTTGTCACATCCGCCCCGTAGGGTGACATATATTCTTCCCAATTTTTATAATCCTTGTTTTCCACCATCAAACAGAGCGGGCTTCCGAGCGTCCGTTTATTCCGCACGCCCGATATGATTTCCACACGATCGCTCTCGATCTTTTGCCGCGCGCCGCGCCCGTAACCGCTTTGACGGAGCGCCAAATAAGTATTGATCTCGTCCGTTTCCACGGTTAAATTGGCCGGAAGCCCTTCGATGATCGCCGTCAGCGCTCTGCCGTGCGATTCGCCTGCCGTCGTAAGCCTCATGTCTATCCTCCGAAAGCCGCCTTCAGCGGCCGATAAAATCGATCTGATATGAACCATCCGCAGAGATGGTAAGCATGATACTGCCCGATTCGTCCGTTCTGTAAACAGCCGCACCCGCCGCAGAGAGCCGCGAGACCGTCAACTGTGACGGATGCCCGTATACATTGCCGGCGCCGACACTGATGAACGCCGCCTCGGGAGATGTCAGCGACAGAAACCGCTCCGAAGAGGAATCTGCCGAACCGTGGTGCGCCACCTTCAAAAAATCGAGGGTATCGAGCGCAGGCGCGAGCGTCACGCTTTCGCCGCCGGCATTTTCAGCTTCTCTCTTAAAACACTCCTCTCCGAGCACTTCATAGTCGGCGGCGAGCCTGTCTTCCACCTCGCTGGTGATATCGCCCGTCAGCAACACGCTGCGCCCCGCATATTCCAGCCAAAGGACGGCGGATGCATTGTTTACATCCGTATCCGTCGCCCCTTCTTCATTGGCAATATCGTAATAACTGCCCGGTACGCCCGATGCAAAGGGCGAAAGGAACATCATGTAATAAAAATACGTTTCGCTCCGCGAAAGGAGCACCGTATATGTATGCGCGATCTCCGTCGCACACCCTTCCTCCGCGATCGCATCCAAAACATCCGCATAGGAAGAATCGGGAGCATAACGGGTCGCAAAGGGAATGAATGCGCGCGCCGCGCCGAAACAGCGCAATACGTCATCCATGCCGCCGGCATGATCTTCATCGGGATGCGTCAAAACAAGATAATCGAATCGCCCGATGCCCAGCGCATGGATATAGCGCAACAAGGCACTGCGCGAGGCGTACGCTTCGCTGCCCGCATCGATGAGCATCGTTCCGCCGTCCGGCAGTTCCGCAATGACCGCATCGCCCTGCCCTACATCCACAAAATGCACGCGGAGCTCTCCTTCCTTTCGGGCCGCAATGTCCGGATTAGAAAATTTGACCCACAGATAGTCGAGCGGAAAGTAAAAAAAGTGCAGCAAAACGAGGACGAGCACGAGGACAAACGCCGCCGCAAAACAAATCGCCGCAATGCGCAGTTTTTTCGATTTCTTCTTTGCCCTGCCGTCTGCCGACAGCGCGGCGGCGGCTTCCCTCTTTTTCATTCGCAATCCCCGCTTACTACGCCTTGACGCGCCGCGCACGCATGGAGGAAAGGATCTCGTCCATGTGCCGCACGGCGCATTCATAGCCGATATCATACATAACGGTCGCAGAAAAAACATCTGTCGCCGCATAAGCCGAAAGATCCGGCTCCAAAAGAAAGTCGCAGCTCTTGATGCCCTTTTGACGGCATTCTTTACGAACGCCGCCGCTCGTAACAAATTCGGTGCGCTCGTAAGAAGATGCGGCGGAAAGGGAGATGCCGAGCACAAAATCCCCGCCGAGCACCCGCGCAGTATCGCCCGGCACCGCATTGGTAAACGCGCCGTCCACGAGGGTGCGGCCGCCCACCTCCATCCCCTTAAAAAGGGGCGGCATCGAGGACGAGGCAAGCACAGCTTCGGCCACATTGCCCGTCCGCAAAACGACCTCTTCTCCGCTGTTTGCATCCGTCGCGATCGCCGCGAAAGGAAGGCGCAGAGAGGCAAAATCGCTTTCGTCCAGCATCCCGTCGAGGACGGAACGCACGGGGGCGGGCGAACCCGCCGCTAAGACGGATAAAGCCATTCCCTTCCAATCGAGGCGGCGGAGCAATTCTGAAATATCCTTTGCGGAATACCCCTTCGCATACAGCGCCCCGACGATGCTGCCGATCGAAGTGCCCGCGACGGCGCCGAAGCGGATCCCCGCCTCTTCCAAAGCCGCGAGTGCTCCGACGTGCGCCATCCCTTTTGCCCCGCCGCTGCCGAGCGCGAGCGCGGCGCACTTTTTCTTCAAAAACATGTTCAATTCATCGCAAACGCGAGCGCCCCGTAGATGCCCGCGTCATTGCCGAGCGCCGCGCGGTTGAGCGCGAGAGGCACCCTGTCTACACCGACATACAGCCGCTCCGCCACATATTTGCGCAGCGGTGCGAGCAGATATTCCCCCTCGTTGCAGATCCCTCCGCCGACGATGACCGCATCGGGGCGGAAAATATTTACGAGGTTCAGGATCCCTTCCCCGAGGTACATGATATAATTTTTGACAACTTTCTGCGCCGTCGCATCGCCCGCTTTCGCCGCGTCAAAAGCCGTCCTGCCGTCTACCTTTTCGGGATCTTTGCCGACAAGTTCCCACATGGAGCTCTCTTTGTCCTCAAACATCGCCTTTTTCGTATCCCGGATGAGCGCCGACGCCGAAGCATACTGCTCAAAACATCCGCGCCTGCCGCAGCCGCAGGGAACGCCGCCGACCTGTATGACCATGTGGCCCGCCTCTGCGCCCGCGCCCTGCGCGCCTTCAAACAGTTTTCCGTCAATGATGATGCCACTGCCGACCCCCGTTCCGAGCGTAATCAGAATGCTGCTGCGATAGGCCTTGGCCGCGCCGTACACTGCCTCGCCGTAAGCGGCGGCATTGGCATCGTTCACGACGCGCACATCCACGCCGAGCGCCGCGCGCATATCCTTTGCGAGCGGTTTATCCGACCAGTCGTAATTGCCCCAGCGCACGACGACCCCCTCTTCGCTGTCTATGACCCCCGGGGACGCAAGCCCCACGCGCTTTACATTTTTGAGGGCAATGCCTTGATCCGCACAAAGCTTTTTGACGAGCTGTGCCATCTTCGCCACCGTCGTGACGTAGTTGTCGTCTTTAGACGTCTTTACGGTATCCTTGGCGATCAGTTTCGATTTTGCGTCGAACAGGCCCGCCTTAGCGCTCATGCCGCCGAAATCGATGCCTACATAATAATGTGCCATGCTTTTTACCTCTGTGCTTTATATGTTTTTGACCATTCGCCGACAGTCGCGGCGAGATCTTCGTTGTCCTTTATCTTCTTCATCAATTCAAACAGGCCCTCCGTCGCATTCTCTTTGGAAAACGCGCGGCGGACGGCATATGAACATGCCAGCTCTTCCCCGCTGAGCAGCAACTCTTCCTTGCGCGTACCCGACCGATACAGATCGATGGCGGGGAAAATGCGCCTCTCCGCAAGATCGCGCGAAAGATGGATCTCCATATTTCCCGTGCCCTTGAACTCTTCATATATGACATCGTCCATACGGCTGCCCGTTTCGACGAGCGCCGTCGCAAGGATGGTAAGGGAACCGCTTTCCCCGAAGCTGCGCGCCGAACCAAAAAACTTTTTGGGCGCTATAAGTGCAGCCGGATCCAATCCGCCCGACAAGATCTTGCCCGAAGGCGCCACGACGTTATTATAGGCGCGCGCCAACTTGGTGATGGAATCGAGCAGGATGACGACATCGCGCCCGCTTTCCGCCAATCGCTTTGCCCTGTCGAGGATCAGGCGGGAAACGCCGACGTGGTGTTCCGCCGATTCATCGAAAGTGGAAAAAACGATCTCCGCTTCCGGAATGCTTTCACGGATATCCGTCACCTCTTCCGGCCGTTCGTCAATGAGAAGGATGATCAGATGAATGCCGCGATGATCCGCCGCGACGGCGCCCGCAATGTCTTTTAACAACGTCGTTTTGCCCGCCTTGGGGGGCGACACGATCAATCCGCGCTGCCCTTTGCCGATCGGACACATCAGATCGATACACCGCAGAGAAAGTTTTCCGCTTTTTCCGAGAACGATGCGTTCATTCGGGTAGCGGGGAGTCAAATCGTCAAAATCGAGCCGGGAAAGCCCCTTTCCGCCCGAAAGCACCATGCCGTTTACAGACGCGATCTCTTCCAGCGCGGGCGAACCGCTCTCTCGGTTCTGTTTGACATAACATCGAACTTGATCGCCGCTGCGCAGACCGTATTGGCGGATCACGGGACCGGGAACGAACACGTCCCCTTTGCCCGGTTCACAATTTTCCGCCCGCAAAAAGCCGTAGCCCTGCGAATGCATTTCCAAAATACCGCCGTATACCTCTTCGGTCTGTCTTTCCCGCCCGGCCGGGTCATGAAAAAGGACCTCTTCCCTCAAATCCTCTTCCGAAGGTTCCGGATAAGGGCGCGCCTGCGCCCCTTCCGCAACGCGGCGGCGTACTTCACGCATGACTTCGTCCGGCACCTTCGGCGCCTTAGTGGGCGCACCTTTGTTGGAAGTCTTGCGGGCAGGCGTATCCAAGCCGGCTTCGACCCGAATGATCTGCGCGATCAATCCGCCCTTTTTCTCCGTCGTCGGAGACGGGATGCCCACCTCGCGCGCGATGTTGCGCACTTCATATACACTCAACCCATTCATATAATTGAATGCGGAAGAATATCTCTTTAAAATTTCATCCATGACGAAGAACCTCCGGCACAACGGCTTTCCCGATATACTTATCCACGTCTTTGCTGTCTAAAGCCGCGACAGGACCGACGATCCTGTCCTTGCCGAAAGCGTTTTCAAAATCGGCGAGGGGTGCAATGTCCAACGAACACCCCGGAATACTGTAATGCATGGGGATAACGACCTTCGGCGCGATCGCCTCGATGAGGCGCACCGCAGCGCGCGCGTCGACGGTATACGTCCCGCCCACGGGCACGAGCAAAATATCCGGATGCCCAAACCTATCCGCGCGCTCGGTGGAAAATTTCTCCCCATAATCGCCGAGATGACAGACTTTGACGCCGCCGAAATCAAACGTAAATGAAACAACGGCACCCCGCCTTGCCCCCTGCACTTCATCGTGCCAGCAATCGATCCCCCTGATCCTGACACTGCCCGCCGTATACCCTCCCGCGCGGGTGAACACTTTTTTTACGCCCTTTACGCCGCCGATATGATTGTGATCGAAATGATCGTGACTGAGCGTCACATAATCGGCCGCCACCTGCGGCATTTCATAACCGATCCCCGCAAAGGGATCCGTTACAATGCGCGTCTTCCCGTCCGTTAACAGAAAACAGGAATGCCCAAAATACTCGATTTTCATTGATTCCCTCCTTTATCATTAAATATCTTGCAGAGGAGACACCTCCTTCGCAAAAAATGTTATCTCGTGTTGTTGTGAAAAATTTGGGAAAAACAAAACGTAATTCGTTTTCAGAAAAAAAGAATCGCCGCGCATGCGCTGCAAAAAGCGCACGTTTTCGACCCCGACGGAAATATCGCCGTAAGCGGTGCAAATCACGGCATTCCCCCGCCCATTCCCGAGCCGGAACCGATAAGAAAGTTCCCCCGTCCTTTCCAAATAGGGCTCCTTCCCTACATGGATGCGGAAGTGACCGCCTTCGGCGGCAAAAACAAAAGTTCTGCCGTCCGCTTCTTCAAAGCATCGGGCAGGAGCAGAAAACTTTTCCGCAGCGCCTTCCGTTTTCGCCTTCAAAAATACTTTAAAATTTTTCATAAAATCATATGCGAAGCGACAGATCCAAACCCGCACTTTACCCCTTTATTATACCACAATCGATGCGCTTTGTAAAACGAATGCGGGCAAAGGGAACGCGGAGAATAAACTATTTCTGTCCGTCCAATTCTTCCTTGCGCAGCCTTCCTTCTCGGAGCAGATAGGCAAGGGCCTCCTCGTCATCCCCGTCCAATACCGCCGCATATTGTCTGAGATGATCGATCAGGCAACGAAGCTCTTGCACGATGTTTTTGCGGTTAAGAAAATAAAGGCGCGTCCAAACCTTTTCATCTACCCCCGCGATGCGCGTCATATCTTGAAAACTGCCGCCCGTAAAGCCGCGGTATCCGTTTGCCGTTTCGCTTTTGACATAGGCGTTGCTGACGATATGCGCCAACTGCGAGGTGTAAGCGATCTTTTTATCGTGCTCCTGCGCCGAACAGTGCACGATGCGCGCAAAGCCCATCTTTCGGAACAATGTTTCCAAAAGGCGCACCGCTTCCGTATCCGTTCGAGCGGCATCGGTCATGATTACGCTCGCACCGTCAAACAGATCCTCGCAGGAATTGAAAAAACCGGACACTTCTTTGCCCGCCATCGGATGGCACCCGACATAGCGAAAATTGCGCGGCACAGCATAAACATACCGCTCTATCACTTCTTTTACGCCACAGATATCCGCCACGATAGCTCCGTCGCAAAAATGATTTTCACCAATAAATTTCATGGCGGCATCGGGCGGCAATGCGACAAAAACGACATCGTATTCCGCAAAGGAAGATGCCGCTCTTTCAATTGCGCCAGCCGCCACCGCCGCAGCGGCCACCTCTGCCCTGTCATATCCGTCCGCACAATACCCGCCCCTCTTGAGCGCTTTTGCCATAGAGCCGCCGATCAAACCCAGCCCCGCAACGAGTATTTTCATGTAAAGCCACCTCATCCTATCGGCAAAAGGGCCGAAAAGACACCCCTTCTGCACAGCTATGATATAAAGAGAAGTATATCGGATATCGTAAAATTTGTCAAGAAAAAGAGCTTCGCTGCGCCCACAACGTTTGACAAACGGGCGTCCTTCTGTTACAATAATGCATAGTTTGGAAGGTTGGCAGAGTGGTCGATGGCGTCAGTCTTGAAAACTGAAGACCTGCAAGGGTCCGGGGGTTCGAATCCCTCACCTTCCGCCACATAAAGGCACCGATACTGACACGAAAAATATGTCAGTATCGGTGCCTTTATCGTTACTCCCCGCCCCGATTGACAACCAAGGCGGCATTTGCTATAATAAATTTAAAAATCGGGCTTCGGGGGAAAGCATCATACCATGCAAAAAAAGAAACACTCCGATCACGACGCAATCGTCGAGCAACTCGCTTCGGATTATATGTCCCTGCGCGAGATCAGTAATACCGATCGCATAATGAGCGATGACTACGATCCGAAGGCATCTTTGAAAATCGGCAAGCGGTTAAACAAAAATTTGAAAACGCTCTTACAATGCGAGAGCGGCATAGACAAAATGCTGGCACTGCTTGACCACGCATGTCCGCATATACGCTTTTGGGCTGCAAGGCATTTGTATCCCCTATATCCCGAACGATGCAGGCAAATCATGCTTGCATATTACAGACATTTGACGAACGAACGGGAACGCATGGAAGTTAAAAAAATTGTTGACGGACTCCAGCAAGGAAGCTGTGTATTTATACAGCCATTTAAAACACTTTACGGCTGTGAAAATATAACCTTATTAAACAGAGAATGAACATATTCGCAGAAAAAAAATCCGTCATCGACGGATTTTTTTGACCGATTTGTCTTATAAATAAATTGCTACTTTCTGTTCGGTTTTCTTTTGATGCACAGCAGTTTCATAAAATCTTCGAACAAGGCGGCATTCTTTGGCTCAAACATCATCCATTTACCGTCATGGTACGTCTTCGCGCTGTCGTAAACGGCTTGCGTTTCCTTTGCATAGCGATCTCTGTCCGCCTCAAATTTTGCCCTTTCCTCTTTCCCGAAGATGATCATAAATCCGATGCGGTTTTCCCTTGCATAGAGCGAACACAAGGTTTTGCCGCCGCGGCGGTATTTGTACTCATATTTCCACGCCTTGCCGCCGCTATTCCATAGACGTTCCATATCATAGTTTTCTTCGATGAAAGCGGTTAAATTTCCCCATAGTTCATATAGCGATTCCCCGACCAAATTTGTCAGTTCTTCCGCAGTTGGCACTGTATTAAGCATGGCGGCTCCTTATATAATTTTTTTTCAATTATAACATATAAAAGATATCAGCGGCAAGTTATCTTAAAAAAGTTCGGCAGATTTGCCGAACTTTTTTATAAAACCCCATCCAAATTTATATCAGTCTTTATTCTGCAACCGCTTTTTACACATACTGGTTTTTCCGCAAAACGGACAATGCAATCTTCTCTTTGTAAGGGTGTGATAGGCAAGTATATACGCTTTCGCAGTAGGCACAAATCTCTTTCCGCAATGCTCGCATTCAAATGAGCCGATGTTAATATCCAAAAACACAAGGATCCCCACGCCGAAAGCGGCGACTAAAAAACCATATATGATCAGGCATATTCTCAGCCAAACGGCAATTTCGAGAAAACTTGCAAGGGCAATGCAGACGAACAAAACGCTGAAAGTGAGGCAACCGATCAAGACGCAAACAAACATTTTATGTTGATTGCTTTTTCTTTGTAAAAGCAAAGTTTCCATATGATCTTCGGCCTTTTCTCGATAGCTTTGCTCATTCAGCCGTTCGCCGCTCAATAGTTCGTTGATGGATATGCCATACAATGCGCAGAGATTGATCAATAGGCTTGTTTCGGGCAGGCCTCTTCCGTTTTCCCATTTCGATATCGTTTTTTCACTGACATATAATTTTTCCGCAACTTCTGCCTGTGTAAACTTTTTTGATTTTCGTTCCTGCGCGAGAAATAAACCAATTTTCTTGTAATCCATTTTATGCCTCCGTACAATCAGATTTGTACCTTTATTATATGATAAAATCAGACAATAGAAAAGGCTTTTGCGTTCATATTCGCTCTACAAATTTTCCGATTTTCATTTTTCGGCTTAAATTCCGTTTTAAAAGCCGAGCAGGTCTTCCCTGCCCGGCTTTTACTCGTCTTTCATCACGCAAGTGCGTATAATTATTTTTGATCTTTTCTTTTGATTAATCTTACAATCATAAACGTTACGCCCGCGATAACGACGACCGCGGCCACTATGATCGCGACGATTGCACCCGTCGGAAGCCTGTCGGAAAGTTCCGGCTCTTCAGGCGTAGGGTTCGGTTCCGGTTCACCGGGGTCGGAAGGATCTGGCTCAGATGGTTTAGAGGCAACTGCCGTAACCGTCACTAAAACACTGCCTTGCGGCAAGGTAAAGGAAAAACTGCTTTCCGCCTTCGTAAAGGAGACTGCTTCCCCATCCACAGCGGAACCGTCCGGCCTTGCAAACACAACCTCAAAATCATAGCCGTCCGCGATGCGTAGCGTGATTTCTGCCCTATTGCCACCAATTCCCGTCAGGGTGCGCATTTCACCTGAAATGTTCTCTCCATAGGCTATAGCGGCAAATGAATTTTCATCCGCCTGCGCTGCTAAAAGTGCATTGCCAAAATTTTTGCCCAACTGTGCCATGGATGCAGCCGTATAGTGATGCCCGTCGGAACCGATCACAAGATCATCGTTATCGATAGTAAAAACCCATTCGCATTCTTCCGCAGCAGACATCATCCCGTCACGGATCTTTTGAGCATTACCGAGGGCATAGCTTTTGGGAATCAGTGCTGTTACGAGAGGAAAATAATCGGGCTGCGGCAAAGAAAGTTCTTCCCCGATAATATTGACTGCAGATTGAAGATCGGACATAAAATCGATCAGTAATTCCCTATAAACTTCAGCAGAAATATTTGACCACGCGTCGGCTTCTCCCTGCATCCAAGCGATCCCTAAAACAATCGGCGTGTAACCGAGTTCTTGATATGCTTTCAATCCCGCTTCGACCACCTTCAGCATATTCTCATATGCAAGGCCCGCACGACTGTTCGTTGTAGGATGGTCGGCAAGATAACTTGGAGATGTCCAACTGCCGTAACGATAGCTCTGCGCGCTTGTATCAGAAGAAATGGCAGTGGGACTAAACGGTGTTCCGCCATACGCACATTTAATAAAAGCATATTCTTTTCCTTCTCTATTCCCCGTAACACATGACGCCATCCCCAATTCCGGGCCGATTTTGGTTTCATCAGCCCCCAAGCCGAATTGCACATTCTTTACTACAGCCGATGACAGCGGCTGATCATCAGCTATACCGAAATAATAGACGTCATCAAACTCCCTTTGTCCCGGATAGCTCGCGCCCGCCGTGTAGCCAGCCGCATTGCTTTGACCCGCAATCAGCCAAACATAAAGCGGATTTTCGATAATTTCCCCATCAACGAAATCAGCTCGCGCAAATACAGCTGTCTGGAACAGTAACCCCGAGGAAAGAACTAGCGCCATAAAGCCAAAAAGAACCGCCGTTTTTTTCATTTTCAGCCACCTTTCTATTTATTCAATAAATATATTTTAATATAAAAAGACAAAATGCGATAGGATAATTTTTTCAAATATTTGTATAATCTTCTCAAAAAGCATGATATAGGATGAGCGGGCAAAAGAAAGCCATCATTTCGTTGCAAGCAATGAAATGATGGCTTAATATACACGATTCGACCATATAATCCAATATTATGACACACATAGTACTTTATAAAATTGAAGATTTATAAATTTTTTATATTTATAAGTATAAAACTGTCTCTTTTAACCGACGGCTTTTAAGATACGCCTTCAGTACGGGTCGAACGCGGAAAGAGATCGCCGCTTTCGGGCAAACCCGCAGACACCTAAGGCAGCGGATACATCTGTGCCCCGCTCTCCCTGCACGCATGGCACCCGTAGGGCATTGCGTTACGCAGCGGCCGCAGCCGTCGCAGGCGGAAGACCGGATCAGCTTGACGCCCCGCCTGCTCCGCCATGCCGGCAAAAAGTCCGAGAATATATTTTTCGGCGTTTTGGGTATCGATATCTCTTGCCCGCAAAGCAGCTTTTTGAAGAACGGCTCCAATGCATCGCCGTCAAAGCGAAACCCATCCCGCCGATAAGCATGCTCCGTCGGCACATATGCCCCGGCTATCACGCGGCCCGCAAAAATTTTCTGCGCCTCGTATAGGACTCTGCCGTAAGAAATACCGCCGAACGTCGCGATCAGCGCCAAATATTTAGCACGCGATTCCCTCAAAAAATATTTGACGGGCTTAGGAATATTCTCGCAGTATACGGGAAAGATGAGCAGCGCTCTCTCCCCCTTTCCGCACTTCATCCCTCTTTCGACGGAAATCATTCTCGCGCCGAGCCTTTCCGCGCAAAAGGCTGCCACTTCTAAGCTGTGCCCGCTGCCTGAAAAATAATAAACATCGATCATTCTTCCCCCTCTACAAATGCGCGCATCGCGGCGCATTCCGGCAGTTCTTCCAGAGTAAACCCGAGCAAATGTTCCATTTCATATATCGTTTCTTCTCGCGGACGGGCGCTGCGCCGGCTCGCCAACGCTATTTCAAGCGCACTGAAAGGGATCAGCTTGCTTTTACAGCGATAAAAGCGCAAAAACTGCGAACGATCTTTGCACCTCTCTATTTTACAGCTCGTATGAAGCGCCTTTTGATCGTCTGCCGGAGCGACCCAGCCGCATTCGCGGCGCAAAATATCCTTCACGCGCTGCCAATCGTATTTTCCGCCGCAGATTTCGTCCAAATCGATATGTACAAACGCGGGCACTTTACCCGTCCAAGAAGAGCGCCGAATACTCCTTTTGAGGGGAGCCAGTATTTCCGGCACTTCGCGGATCGCCTTGACCACGCCCGTCACCGGTTCCCCTTGAAAACCGCTGTATTTTTTCACGATATTATCCCCGTATGCCAGCTGCTTCATCGTCATCAGCGTTTGGATCTGTCCCTGTTTAAGGGGCGGATGCAATGTAAGCAGCCTTCCCGCATTGTACAGCGCCGTAAGAATTTTATTTTTTGCAAAAGTATAAGCAAGCTTCGGCGCGATGTGGTTATAATACAGCGCGCGCATCTGCGCCGGCTCATTGCCCGCCATGAAATACGGAACGCGGTTCTCCACCAATTCCGGATAGAACAGGACATATGCCAGCGAGGGACAGGCACAAGTATTTTCGCTGATCGCATATAATTTGCGATATATTTTGCGCAAATCTTCACGGCTGACTGTGCGCGCGATAAACTCAACGCGGGGAAACGCCCGTTTCGCCCCCTCGATACTCGCCCTGGCGCTTTCCGACATAAAAGGGATCTCCCATGTAAGCGCCAAAACGCGCAACCCCTTTACTTTGGAAAGATAGTAGAGCAGAAAAGCGGAATCTTTGCCGCCCGTATAGAAGAGCGCAACATCGAAGCGGGACTTTTTCGATCGGGGGATCTCCCCCGCAATGGGCAAAATGCTTTTCAGGGAAGCCGTCTCCTCCTCTGTCTGGCACATCGGACATCGCCCCTGCCCGTCAAACTCCAATCCGGGAATCATGAAGTCGTTGGCGCAGCATGTCGTACAGAACTGCGCTTCCGACCAATCCTTCGGCACCCGTTTGCGCGCCCCCGCCTCCACGACCTGTACGCCGAGCAGGTTTTTGAGGATCTTTTTCTCTTCCGCATTTAATTCCTTAGGCAGAGCGCTGACGATCCGCCTCTGCGCCGCCGAAAGGGCAACGCTGTTTCGAAACATATTTTCACGATTGCGCAGCCCGTAATAGAATAGTTTTTTGCCCTCCAACTGCCAACGGCTCTGCAAATAATACATTTTTCATCCCCCCCACGATCGGGCGCTTTACAAACACCCATATATCCGGTACAGCAACTCTATGTCGATCTCCCGCCCCAAGATCGAACAGATCTCGCGCTGCCTCGCATAGAACAGCTTCGCCAACATCGCGCGCACATCGCTCTTAGTTCCGTAATGGATTTGATTATGACAATTGCTGCACAGACAAAATATATTTTGTTCTCTGTCCAAACTGACGCCGAATATATCCGTCATGGACATCGGGATCAGATGATGCGGCTCCATATACAGGCAAGAACCGTTCCTCCTTACAAACGACTGATGCTCCGGATCCATTTCGCACAAGTTGCCCGCGCGGTCGAGCGCCCTTTGAGAAACGCGTGGATCGCGCGGATAAATGCGGCCGCCCGACCTCTGAGCGGGCGACCCTTTCGGCCGCGGCCCCTCAGAGAGCGCGAGAGATTCTTCCCGCGGCGTTTCCGCATGTGAAAGGCTGTCGATCAGCCTTTCGTCCTCCGACCGTTCGCCATCCTCTCGTCCGCCGATCAGCTTCTGCAAAAACGCCTCCGTATAGAACGTGTTTGCTCCCTGTTGCTCCATAAGCGCCTGCCGGCACAGCTCCTGCAGCCGCTCTTCCCCTCTCGGCGTGATCTTCCAGATGCCCCGCCTTGCTTCTTCCATGTACCCGCGGCTCACCAAATGCTGCCGCTCAAAGGAAAAATCGTTTCTCCACGCCTTTTCGTTGCGCGTTCTTCTCACATTGTCATTTTGATCATTTTTATGCCAATAGCCGCATTCGTTGATGTGTTTGAGAACATTGCTCCGCACGCCCCCGCCGCCCATCTCTTTCAGCGTATACAAAATCACCAGCCACTTTTGATCGTTCTTATTCATAGATCTCCACCTCTTTGCCCGCAAAGGATCGGATAGGTGATGCACTGTTCAATAAAGAGAGCAACAAACTGTTTTAACGCATCGCGCGATCCGCCGTCCTCGGTCCTTTCGCTAAAATCATGGACTGCACGGAGCGTTTCCGCTATCCTCTCCTGTCCCGCCATCGCGGGATAATAAATATAAATAGCGGACAGACTCTCTCTATTTAAATTGACGCGCGCCGTATAGGCAGGCGATACCCTTTCGATCTCCCTGCGATAGACAGCACTTCTCATATATGCCGCCAAATACAGCGGAAGCAATTCTTTGGAGACGACGCGCAGCCTCTTGAGATAACTGCCAAAAACAGCCTTCATATCTTTCATGGCGATGCACCCGCACCCCAGCTGCGCTTTCGTTTCACTGGAACGATTGATGAAAATATCTTCCTTGCAAATCCTGTATTTTTGTATTTCCGACGGAAATACTTTCATGCGCGCCGGTAAATCATCCGGTAAAAACAAATGACGGATCACCGTCTTTACATCGGCGGCCATCACGTCGCCCTCGGTTCGATCCGGGGGCGTCATGCCTCCCGTTATCCGGCACGCTTCTCCCAAGAGGATCCGGTTCCGGTATCGTGGAAGCGGATCTTCTTTCCATTGCCGCAAACATTTTACCAGGGTTTCGTCCTCTATACGATCGCACAGCCAGTCGAGTTGAACGATAAAATTCTTTCGGTTTTCTCGGATCGGCTCTATAGCTATATCCGGAAGCGGCAGATAAAAATTGGGGCTGAGATTATAATCTTTATGCTTTATCTCCTCTAAAGCCGCGATGGCATACCAATCCCCCTGCCGCGGCAGCTGTCCCGCACGATACCTCTGCACCGTATCTATCAGTTTATTTAGATCTGCCTCTGCATGGTCCGTCTTTCCTTTTAAATCAAATTTGGATGCATCCGCAAATAAAACCGTATCCTCTTTCCTGTTCTTGCGCAGCGCCCATAGGCAGCAAGAAATTTTTGTACCCACAAAAACCCCTTCCGGAAGTTCAATGATTGCCTCAACGAGGCGGTCGTACAAAAAGCCGCACCGAATGGGCTGTTCTCGGCTGTTTTTTGTCGTCAGCGAACCGTTCGGCATGAGGACACATGCGCATCCGTCGTCTGCAAGATGTTCAAGGATGACTTGCAGCCAAACGTAATTTGCGTTGGAATCGGGCGTACCTGCCGATCACGCAAAAAAGCATTCATCTTGCATAGAGTATAGGACGATTTTTCCTTCGTCTGCCCATAAAGCGAAACATCCTTTTGACAGAGCATAGAAGCCGCCGTCAGCAACATCGCACCGGAACCGCAGCACGGATCATAAATTTCATCGGTGTCAGCATCCAATATACGCGCCATCATCTCGACGATTTTCTTCGGAGTATAGTATTCATAAGTCTTGGCACTCTCTTTCGAGGCAACACTGCGCATCTGCTTCAAATTGACATCTTCTCTACTGTCCTTCATAAACGGCAAACCTTTCAATTCGTTTTATTTATTATAATATAGATTGAAGAAGATTGCAAGAGGTAACAAAATATTGCCGCAATTCTTTGCGCATCGGTATAGCCCTCTGTTGCCCGAGAGACAATCTGCGGAGTTTATTAAAAAAATATTCGCCGCCGCATCAGCGACAGCGAATGTGATCTTTTTTCTTTTATGATTTGCTTCGGTCGACAATCTTCGCGCCGACGGGATAAACGCTGTTTTCCGTCACAATGATCTCGCCGATCTTGTCCGCCGCAATGACGCCGCTGCGAGGATTTTTGACGGACAAAATTTCGCTCTTGACATCCGCCTGTACATCGCTGTATTCAAAAGCAAGATCGCACGCTTCCATCGTACAGTCGATCAGCGTCAGGCGTTTGCAATAGCAAAACGGCTGCGTGCCTTTAATATGGCAGCGGATTAAGGAAAGATTTTCCGAATACCATGCGAGATATTCTCCGTTCAATACGCTGTCGGTCACGGTAACGTTTTTTGCGTGCCAAAACGCATCTTTCGTGTTGAGCTCGGAATCTTTGATCGTTACGTCTTTCGTATATTGAAAGGAATATTTGCCCGCAAACTTTAACTTTTCCGCGCGGATATTTTCGCTTTCCAAAAAAGCATATTCGGAGGTAATATCCCCGCCGCGGATCAAAATATCACGGCACTTCCACCCGAATTCCGGAGAGTCAGCCTCTACGCCGTACAAACGGACGCCCTCGCACTCCCTGAGCGCCTTGATCCCGTTCATTTTGCATCGCTCGATCTCCACATCCCTGTCGTACCAAAGGGCGGCACGGCAGTTTGCCGTCATTTCCCCGCCGACGATCCTCAAGCGGTCAATATGCCAAAACGGATAGCGGAGATCCATATAGCACCCTTCCGCGACGATATTTCGGCTCTCTTTTAATGCAGATTCTCCGTCCTCGGGGCCTTCAAAGCGGCAGTATTTTACGATAAGGTCGCGCGAAGCATAAAGGTCACGCTCCTCGCCGAAACGTTTATTTTCGATTATTTTCATGCGCGGCTCCTCCTTTGCACAGAACGGGCGCAACCCGCCCGAACAACGTATCACTCTTTTTTGCTATTATACCATGCACGGCACAATAAGTCTAACATTTACCGATAGATATTTTTTATCTATCGGTATAGTTAAAACGCATATCAAAAGGCAGAAATAAGGCGGGGGCTATTGCCCCCGCCCTGTATGCAGGACAAAATTATTCAATTTCGATCCTGTGTTCCTCTTCCTTTTTCGGCGCTTCTTTCGGGATCGACACATTCAATATGCCGTTTTCATACTTTGCCTTGATATCTTCTTTGCGGATATCGCCGACATAGTAGCTCCTCTGGCAGGAAAAACTGCGCTCACGATGGATGTAGTTATGCTTTTTGTCGCCCTCGGCCTTTTCGCTCTTGCTTGCGGAAATGTTAAGGTAGCCATCCTTCAAATCGATGTGAATGTCCTTTTTGTCAAGGCCGGGAAGCTCCACTTCCATTTCATAAGCATCGTCCGTCTCTTTGATATCGGTGCGCATATACTTCTGATGATGTCCCTTGCCATAAAAAGCAGGGAAAAAATCATGCATCAATATCATCTCCTTTTGGGAGAGGATGTTAGCACTCTGTTTGTTTAAGTGTTAGCACTCTCTTTCAATTTCTGCTAATATTATACCACTTCTATTTTTAATGTCAACTGTTTGAAGCCGGTTTTTTTTAATTTTTTTTAAAAAATTTCCCCCTGCAAAAAACAGGGGGAATACATTTGCGTCTGATCGATTTTACAGCGCTTTTTTATAGATTTCCAAAATCTCCGCCGGAGATGTCTTGCGGGGATTGCCGCCCGTGCAGGGATCGATGAAAGCATCTTCGGAAAGCTGTTTGAGCTGTTCCTCTTTGATGCCGAGTTCGTGCAGTTTCTGCGGAATGCCGATCGCCTTGGAAAGTTTGCGAACCGCTTCGATCGCGGCATCGGCCGCTTCCTCATCGCTCATTCCCTTTACGTCGACGCCCATCGCGCGGGCAATGTCGCCGAATTTTTTGAGCGCCGCAGGTTTATTATATTCCATAACATAGGGCAAAAGCAGCGCATTCGCCACGCCGTGGGCGATATCATAGCGCGCCCCGAGCGGGTGCGCCATCGAGTGTACGATACCCAGCCCGACATTGGAAAACGCCATACCCGCCACATACGAGCCGTACGCCATACCTTCGCGCGCCGCGGCATTTGACCCGTCTTTGACGGCCGCTTCAAGGTTCTCCGCTATAAATTTGATGCTGTTCCATGTCATCATGTCGGAAATAGGCGTAGCGCCGGGGGTGATGTAAGCCTCGATTGCGTGGGTCAGGGCGTCCATCCCTGTCGCCGCGGTAAGCCCCTTGGGCATGCTCATGAGCATCTCCGCATCGTTGAATGCAATGATGGGGATATCGTTGGGATCGACGCAGACGAGTTTTCTGCCCGCCTCTTCGTCGGTTATGACGTAATTGATGGTCACTTCCGCAGCCGTGCCGGAAGTCGTCGCAAACGCGATGATCGGAAAGCTCTTATTTTTCGTATCCGCAGTGCCTTCCAAAGACTTGACGTCCGCAAATTCGGGATTCTCTGCAATGATGCCGATCGCCTTGGCGGTATCCATGACAGAACCGCCGCCGATCGCGATGATCACGTCGGCATTGCTCTTTTTGAATGCGGCCAGGCCGCTCTGCACGTTGGCGATGGTCGGGTTTGCCTTTACGTCGTCAAACAGATCGTATGAAATTTTTGCTTCATCCAAAACATCGGTCACTTTCTTTGCCACGCCGAACTTTACGAGGTCTTTATCGGATACGACGAACGCCTTTTTCATGTTGCGGCGTTTGAGTTCGCCCGCCACCTCTTTGCGGCAGCCGGCGCCGAAATAACTCGTTTCGTTGAGAATCATTCTTGCCATTTGAAAACTCCTCCCTTTTTGGTTTCTGTGCCTATTATAACATATCGAGACAAAGATTTCAACCGCAAAATAGTGACGAAATTTGCGAGAAATACCGACAGTTTTTAACCTCTACAGGCGCAGACGGATGCGCAGCCTGCCGCCTGACCAGGACGCGCCGATCGAACCGCCCAGCTTTTCGGTCAAAGTTTTGGCAATGGAAAGCCCCAAACCCGTCGAGCCGCGCCCGTTCTCCACCGTATAGAAGCGGTCGAACAGGCGTGCAGCACTCACTTCGTCGAGAGCGGCAGCCGCATTTTCGAAGAAAATTTCGCATCCCTTTTCCATATGAACGCAAAAGTCCCCGTCAGAATAGCGCACCGCATTCGAAATGATATTGCCAAAGATGCGTGCCAGCATATCCTTATCCGCAATGCGCATTACTTTTTCCTGCGGAATGCTGATGACGGGCGAAATGCCGCGCTCTTCAAAGGCGGCATAGAACTGCGTAAGCGAATCTTCGAGAACGGCGGCAACGTCTACCTCCCCAAGCGCAGCCGACCCTTCGTCGGAGGCAGCAACAGAATAGGCGAGCAGTTCGTCCGTCAGTTTCTTCATCGCGGCGATACGTTCCTCGATGACGGCGAGATATTCTTCCTGCTTGGAGGAAAGCCCGCTCTTTTTCAAAAGCCCCGCATAGCCGGCTGCGGAAGTCAGCGGCGTGCGCAGATCATGCGAAACATTGGTGATCGCCCTTTTGAGTTCGAGGTCACCCTCGCGATATTTTCTGCCGAGGGCGATCACTTCGTCGAGCATATGCGTCAGCCCCGCCGAAAGGCGGCGCACCTCTCCGTCCGCAGAGTCGGGCGCGATGGGCACGTTCGACGCTCCTGCGAGCTTCTCATCCGCCTGCTCCCGGATCTGCCGCATGGCGGTGCGCAGCAAAATAATTTTACATGCGAGCCCCAAACACAGGAGTATCAATAGAGCGACTGCACACCAAAGGGCAATTTGCATAGTACCTCCTCAGACATGAAATCTGCAAAAATACCGCAGCCATGCCCTACTTCATATCAATTTTTCTGTACAGCAGCGAACCGCCGACAGCGGAAAGAACGATCCAAATACAAGACAGTCCTATATAACCGCCCATCCCCGCGGCAGAAATCCCGCCCATCGTGAGCAGGACCGACTGCCCCGTCGGGAGGAGGCGAAGCAGACCGCGCACAAAGGACTGCACCCATGCCGGCCACGGGCAAGGGATCCAAATGCCCGCATCCGCCCCCTCTTCCGCAGTGTCCGCAATGATATATGTTCCCTCCAGCGCGCTCATCAAATACATGACGGCAAAGAGCACGATCAAGGTACCGAGGATACCGATAAGCAAACTGATCACCGTATTTTTGGAGAGCATGGCGATCCCCGTAAAGACAGCGCAATAGGCGAGCGACATACAAAGGCCAGCCAAAAGCGCGAGGGCGATTTCCGAAAAAGCATGCCCGCCCCACCCGAGCAGCGCGCTGCCCAAAACCAGATTGACGACATGAAACGCCAAGTAAACGGCGGCGCACATCGCCGAGGAAACGGCGAGTTTAGAAAGATAGATCTTGGACCGGCCGCCTCCCGTCATTACTTTATTGCGCATGGCGCCGCATGCATACTCATGCCCGATAAAGATGGAAACGAGAACCGCGTTGAGGATCCCTAAAAAGGCGATCCCGCCGCCGAACCCGTCAAGCAGCACCTCATAAGCGCTCACGCTCGGCTCTATCGAACGCCATGTAAGTTGATTAAAGACGGAAAACAACCCTACCATCGCATTGACGGCGAGCAATAAATAAAAGACTTTAAACCGACGGGCGCGGAACAGATCGGCGCGAAGAAGTTTACCCATTACCGCTCTCCTCCCACAAGATTGATGAAGTATCCTTCCAGGTCTTCGTCCTTTTCCTGCACCCGCAACAATTCTATACCGCCCGCGTGCAGGGCGAGGGCAAGCTGTCCGATTTTGACATCGCCGTAAATATCCGCTTCCGCCGCCGACAGAATTTTGAATTCGGTCAGCCCCAAGCTCCGCTCAAAGATATACGGAAGTTTTTCCGTCTCGCTGACCGTTATATGCACACTCTTGCGGCAGGCATCTTCGAGTTCCCGCGCGGAGATCTCTTTGACCAACGCACCCTTTTCGATAAATCCGTACGCCGTGGCAAGTTTGGAAAGTTCGCCCAAAATATGACTGGAAATGAGAACGGTGATCCCCTTTTCCCGATTCAGCCGCAACAAAAGTTCGCGCACCTCGACGATACCCTGCGGATCCAGGCCGTTGGTCGGCTCGTCTAAGATGAGCAGGTCCGGGCTGCCTACGAGCGCCGCGGCGATCCCGAGCCGCTGCCGCATGCCGAGCGAAAAATTGCGCGCCTTTTTCCTGCCCGTCTCCGCCAGGCCGACATATTCGAGCAGGGCGGTGATATTCCCTTCTTCCGCGCCCAATGCAGCGCACTGCACCTGCAAATTTTCCCGCGCGGTGTATTCGGGGAAGACGGACGGCGCTTCGATGATAGCCCCCACGCGGCGGCGGGCGGCGTCAATGCCACGCGCATCGTCGCGCTTCCCGAAAAGCGTATAACTCCCGCCGCTCTTGCCCGCCAGCCCGCATATGAGCCGCATGACCGTCGTTTTGCCCGCACCATTGCGCCCGACAAAGCCGTAAATGTCGCCCCGGCGGACATGCATAGACACTCTGTCAACCGCCGCCGCGTGGCGGTAAATTTTGGTCAGGTTTTGAGTTGTCAAAACATATTCCATTTTTTCCGCTCCTTTTCGTTTTTTACCATGATAGCGCGGAAAGATAAATCAAAAAGAAATATTTCTTTAAGAGCTTTTTAAGAATTTGCCTTTTCTTTTGCGAAGCGGAAACCGATCCCCCAAACCGTTTCGATATAGCTCTCGCCGGACGCCTCTTCCAGCTTTTTACGAAGGTTGCTGATATGCACGCTGACGGAGGACTCCTCTCCGTCCGGTACATAATTTTCGATATAATCGAGCACGGCGGATTTAGAAAATACCTTTTTCGGATTTTCCATAAAGGCACGCAGAATGGCAAACTCCGTCTTTGTCAGCCGCACGGGCGCGCCCTTTGCCGTCACCTCGTACGTTTCCGGGTCGAGCACGATGCCGCCCAACGAGATCGCCCCGCCCTTGCCGCCCGCGCGCAGCTGCACGCGGATGCGCGCCAGCAGTTCATCCGGGTCGAACGGCTTTGTAATATAGTCGCTCGCGCCCGCGTTTAAGTTTTTTACCTTGCCGCCCACGTCCGTCTTGGCGCTGACAATGATGACGGGACAGAGTTTTTTTGCGCTGTCCAATACCGCTTCGCCGCTCATGCCCGGCAGCATAAGATCGAGCAATACAAGATCCGGGCGCGCACGGTCGAGCAGCAAGAGTGCCTCGCTGCCGGAATACGCGCGCACGACATCGTATCCCTCCCCGCGCAAAAGTTCCGTAAGCATGTTGCCGATATATTCGTCGTCCTCGACGACGGCGATCTTTTTCATGCGCCCCTCCAAAGTTTTTATTTTATTATATACGCCCCGCCCGCCAAAAGCAAGAAAACGGCGGGCGCACGAAGTGCCCCGCCCAAATCTTAATAAATTCTTTAAAATTCTGTCGCCGGCCAAGACTTTTCCGCATCATTTTATATCGCGTTTTTTAAACCAAACCGGCACGGCAAACACGGCAAGCAACACCCAAGCCGCCGAAATCGCCGTCAGCACCCAATAATCATCTTCGCCGGCCATGAGCAGAGAATTCTGCCCCATCGGCGTAAGGCGCGCAAAGATTTTATAGATCCAATCAAAGGCGGCGGAATCGAGCATAGAGGCCGCCACGGAAAGCAGACTTACGATCATCGTGACGGCAAAAATGACGACGATGCCGAATATGAGGGAAGATGACAGCTTTTGCACGAGCAATGCGACCGATGTAAAGATCGCCGCACAGGCGAGCGACATGAAAAGCCCCGCGATAAAGCGCGAGATCACATGGTATGCCGAAGCCCCCTCCCAACCGAACGCCCCGCCGCCGAGAACGAAAACGACAATTTGGATCGCAATATAAATACAGACGGAAGCAAACGAAACGGCGATCAGCTTGGAGTAAAAGATCTTTCTTCTGCCGCAGCCGATGACGACTTTATTGCGCATCCCGCCGCCCGAATAATCTCCGCAGACAAAGATAGCCGCGGCAATGGCAGCCATGTACCCGATTGTCCCGTCAAAAGACAGCATCTGCAGTTGCTCCGCCGTCATGACAAAGGGCATGAGGCCGTCCTCCCCTTCGGAGATCTCGGAAATGGCCAAATACAGCAAAAATGTGATCAGGGCCAGTGCAAAAGAAACGATCAAAAGGATGTAGAAAAATTTGGAGCGAAACAGCCTGTAAAGATCCGCTCGCAGCAACGCTTTCATGCCCGCACACCTCCGATCATTTCCATAAAATACCTCTCTAAATCGACGTCATTTTCCACGACGCGCAGGAGCTCCAGCCCCACATCGCGGAGCGCAAAGGCGAGGGCGGACACCGTGACATCGGCAAATATTTCAGCAGATGTCTGAGAGAGTACTCTGTATTCGCCGATATGGAGCGAATTCATCGCCTCCGCAAAGCGGACAATGCCGCTCATATGCAAAACAAGGCTCTTGCGGCAGGCGTGCTCCAATTCTTCGGCTGTCACTTCTTTGAGGAGCATGCCCCTTTCGATAAACCCGAAAGAAGTCGCCAGCTTTGCCAATTCACCGAGAAGATGGCTGGATATAAAGATCGTAATGCCCCTTTCGCGGTTGAGCGTTTTCAGCAATTCCCGCACCTCGAAGATGCCCTGCGGGTCTAACCCGTTGACCGGCTCATCCAAAATCAAAAATTCCGGACGGGTAATGAGCGCGGAGGCGATCCCCAACCGCTGGCGCATGCCGAGGGAAAAATCCTTTGCCTTTTTATTGCCCGTTCCCGCAAGCCCTACCAATTCGAGCACTTCCGGAACGGAGGAAAAGTCATCTATCCCGCCCGCCATGCACTGCATTTTCAAATTTTGCTCTGCCGTAAAAGCGGGATATACCGACGGCGCTTCGATGATAGCCCCCATTTTACGGCGCATCCCATCCAGACGCGCATCCGTATCGGGACAGCCAAAAAGAGAATACCCTCCGCCGCTCTTGGCAACCAAGCCGCTGACGATGCGCATGAGCGTCGTTTTGCCCGCGCCGTTTCGCCCGACAAAGCCGTATATATCCCCCTTTTTAATGCGCATGGTCACCCCGTTCACGACGGGTATATTCCGATACGACTTGGTGAGCCCCTGCGTCTCTAAAACAAACTCCATTACATTCCCTCGTCAGAAAATCCATTTTTTGACATCCGCGTTCCGGTATACACAGAATCGGATCAAAACGCCGTTGTCTTCCAATGCGTCGCCCGCGCTTGCCAATGACCACTGCGGCAGCGCATCGAGATTTTCGAAAAAGACTTCCGCACCGCCGTCCGCATCCGCCTTCGTCGCGATGACCTCGCTGCAATATGGCAGCAACGTCCTATACATCATTGCCCCGCCTACCACAAAGACGTCGTCTTCCGGATATTTTCCGATCTCTTGAAACAGCTCTTGCAATGAACCGACCACAATACAATCGTCCCTCTTTTCCCCGCCCGGCCAAAGCACGATATTCGTGCGGTTTTTAAGCGGCTTTCCCCCGGGGAAAGAGAGCAGCGTGTTGCTGCCCATCACGACGACCTTTCCGGACGTCGTTTCCCGGAAATGCTTCATGTCGGCGGGCAGACGGAACAACAGATCATTATTCTTGCCGATCCCCCAATTTTTATCCACAACGACGATCGCTTTCATAGACGCTCCTTTTTTCTATTATGTCAGACAAAATACTAAAAATATTTGAATATCTTAAATTGCCACGGGAATTTTATCGGAAAATTCGCTGTATTGATAATTTTCAAGCGTAAAACTGTCTTTGCTGAACGTATAAAAATCACGAATGCTTTCATCCACGATCAGCTTTGGCGCCGGATATTGTTTGCGCTCAATCAGTCTTTCCACTATGGGCACATGCCGGTCATAAATATGCGCATCGGCGACGACATGCACGAGCTCCCCCGCCTCCAGCCCGGCCGCACGCGCAAACATCATCAACAGGATACTGTACTGCACGACATTCCAATTGCTCGCCGCGAGCATATCTTGGCTGCGCTGATTCAAAATCCCGTTCAGCGTATTGCCCGTCACATTGAAAGTCATCGAATAGGCGCAGGGGTAAAGATGCATCTCCTTTAAGTCTGCCACGTTGTACATATGCGCGATGATGCGCCGGCTTGCAGGATTGTTCTTCAAATCGTACAGCACTTTATCCACCTGATCAAACCTGCCTTCCGGGAAGTCATACTCGATCCCCAGCTGATACCCGTACGCTTTGCCGATCGAGCCGCTTTCGTCCGCCCAGCTATCCCAAATATGCGAAGACAGATCGCGTATATTATTGCTCTTTTTCTGCCAAATCCACAGTATTTCATCGATGGCCGACTTCAGATAGGTGCGCCGTATCGTCAAAATGGGAAACTCCTCCCGCAAGTCGTAGCGCGATACCTGCCCGAATTTTTTGACGGTATGCGCGGGCGTACCGTCCGCCCAACGGGGGCGCACCTCCCTGTCCGTATCCCAAGAGCCGTTTTCCAATATATCCCTGCAATTTTTGATGAAAATTTCGTCTGCCCTGCTCATCCCTTCCCCCCCCTATTGCTCCGCATCCGCAAGAAGCTCTTCCGGCGTTTTATCAAATTTTTCATCCCTGTAGAAGCATTCGCGGTCGCGCTCGCCGATCGGGCGAAGCACGCGGCACGGGCTGCCCACCGCCACGACATTGGCGGGGATGTCCTTGGTCACCACACTGCCCGCGCCGATCACGGAATTTTCCCCGATCGTGACGCCGGGCATAATGGAAACATTGGCGCCGATCCACACGTTTCTCCCGATGTGTACGCTGCGGTTAAATTGCATCCCTCGCTCGCGCAGTGCCGGCAAGACGGGGTGCCCCGCCGTCGCCACGACGACGTGCGGGCCGAACATGACGAAATCGCCGACATAGATATCCGCATCATCCACAAAAGTCGTCCCGAAATTGCCGTACACATGCGCACCCAAATGCACATGCTTTCCTCCGAAATTACTGTGCAGCGGCGGCTCGAAGTAGCATCCCTCCCCCGCCTCCGCAAACATCTCCTGCAGCAAGGCCGCACGCTTTTGCACTTCCCGCGGGCGGGTATGGTTGTAATCGTACAATCGTTCGAGGCACTTCCGCTGTTCGTTCATGATCTCCTCGTCCGTCGGAACATAGACGAGCCCTTTTTGCATTCTTTCCTTTTGTGTCATGGTTTGTCTCCGTAAATTTTCTGTTTATCCGTTTTTTCGAAGGAGTACCCGATCCAATACAGACTCCCACATCGACAATTTCTCCGCGCGCGAAGCATCGTCCGTCTGCGGCACAAATAGTTTGGGCGGCGCCGCACCCGCGGCGACATCGTCCGGATCCCGATAAAACCCTGCAAACTGCCCGGCAAGATACGCAGCACCCAGCGCCGTCGTCTCGGTTACGGCGGGTCTTTCTACGGGCACTCCGAGCATATCAGCCTGAAACTGCATCAAAAAATCATTCGCGCTCGCGCCGCCGTCCGCGCAGAGTTTTGCGATATTGGCGCGCAGATCCTGTTCCATCGCGTGTACGACATCGAACGTCTGCAAAGCGATCGATTCGAGGGCCGCCCGCACGATGTGCGCACGGTGCGTTCCGCGCGTGATGCCGTAAATCATCCCGCGGCAGTCGGAATCCCAATAGGGAGCCCCCAAGCCGACAAAAGCGGGCACAAAACATACCCCGCCCGTATCCGGCACCGAAAGCGCGGCCTCTTCCGATTCGGCAGAAGAAGCAATCATCCCCATCTCGTCGCGCAGCCATTGCACGACCGCACCGCCGACGAATACGCTCCCCTCCAATGCGTAATCAGGCTCCGCGAGCGACGCCGCGAGCGTGGTGATCAACCCGTTCTCTGACCGCACCGCGCGCCTGCCCGTATTCATCAACAAAAAGCATCCCGTACCGTATGTGTTTTTCACGTCGCCTTCCCGCACACACCTCTGCCCAAACAGAGCGCCCTGCTGGTCGCCGACGGCAGCACAGATCGGGATATCGGCGCCCAAAAACTTGGCAGAAGCCGTACCGAAATCCGCACCGGATGGTTTTACGGCAGGAAGCATCGACATCGGCACGCCAAACAGAGCGCAGAGCGACTCGTCCCAAGAGAGGGTATGGATATTGAAGAGCATGGTGCGCGATGCATTTGTATAGTCGGTCGCATGCACCCTGCCCTCCGTCAGCATCCATATGACGTATGTATCCACCGTTCCGAACAGCAAATCGCCCTTTTCCGCCCGGCGGCGGGCAAAAGGCACGTTGTCTAAGATCCATTTGATCTTAGAAGCTGAAAAATAGGCGTCGGCAGGCAGCCCCGTCCGCTCGTAAAGAAATTCTTTATGAGAAATCTTGAGTGCCTCGCAAAATTCCGCCGTGCGTCGGCATTGCCAAACGATGGCGTTGTATACGGGTTTGCCCGTATACTTGTCCCAGACAACGACCGTTTCCCGCTGGTTGGCGATGCCGACCGCCGCGACTTCTTCCGCCTTGATTTTCCCCGCGGCAAGCGCGCCGCGCCAACTTGCCAAGAGAGAATCGAGCAAATCCCGCGGATCGTGTTCGACCCAGCCGGGCTTCGGATAATATTGCTTAAACTCCCTCTGCCCGCTTGCGGCGATACCTCCCCCGGCGTCAAACAAAATGGCGCGCGAGCTGGTCGTTCCCTGATCCAATGCGGCGATATACTTTTTCTCCATTTCCCCTCCCGTTAAAAAGCGTCTTTTTCCAGTTTTGACCAACGGTGCGCTATGAAACGCATGCGAATGCCGAGCGGCAAAATACGCGGCACCGCGGCGATAAATTTATTCCAAAAACCGGGACGATACACCCGCTTGTTCTTTTTGACGGCGGCAAGGCTCTTTTTTGCGACATAAGCGGGCGTCTTGGCGGAAAGTTTCCCCCAAAGCCCCTGCCCCTCAATATCCTTGCAAATATCGGGGCGGGTATAGATGCCGCCCGGCTCGATCGAAGTTGCCTTTACCCCCTTCCCCTTCATTTCAATGCGCAGCGAAGAGGAAAAGCTCGTCAGCGCCGCTTTTGTCGCACTGTATACGGCAAAGTACGGCATGGGATACACGCCCGAAATACTGCTGACCGTGACGATTTCCAAAGCCTTCCCCCTGCGGGAAAGAATAAAGCGCGTAATCGAAAGCGCGGCCTCCAAATTGACGCGGCATTGAAGGACGATCTTTTCATCCGTATATTTTTCGAATGCCTTTTGAATGTCGGCGCCCGCCACATGAACGAGACGGGAAAAGAATAGCCCCTTCCCCACGACATAATCGTACATCGCACGGCGGGAATGCTCATCGGTGAGATCGGCAGGGCAATATTCGACGCGGCGTTCCGGATACTTTTTATGCAGCTCATCCCGCAGCAGCGCGAGCTTATGCTCGCTGCGCCCCGTCAAAAAAAGGTCACCCTCTTCCGCACAGGCAAAGGCAAACGCGCGCCCCAGCCCGCCCGTAGCACCGCTGATAAAAGTAAAACCTCCGTCCTTTCCTCTTTCCATCAAGCACCCCTTATACTTGTCATCCAATCCATTGTATCATAAATCCTCCGGGATGTAAAGCGCGGCGACAAAAATGTCGCCGCACTCTACAAACATGCATATTATCTGCGCAATACGATCAGGGGAATGCAGAGTTCATCCTCCGTCAGCCCTGCATGAACGCCCTTAAAGCGCTCAGCTTCTTCCTTTGTGTTATAAATCGCCGCATCGCCCGTGGCAACGGCAAAAAAATCGCCCAGCGTATCGGAGAGCGCTGGATGCGGCGCACCCCGCCCCAAAAGCCCGCTCCGCAAAAATTCTTCCTTCGAAAGCAGTTTAAATTCATCCTGAAAATATTCTTCGAACGCAGAGCGGAAGGCCTCTTGCTTTCCCTCCTTTACGAACAGATTGAGTGCGCGCGGCTCGCAGGAGGGCTGCCTTTTCAGACAGTCTGCGATCGCGGGAAAGTTACAAATACAATAATTTTTACCCGCATCAATCTGCCCATGATCGGCCGTGATCAAGAGCAATGTATTTTTTGGGACGCTCTCCCACAACGCCTGCGTCTCTCGTTCAAGCGCTGCCATAACCGATTCGGCCTCTTCCGAAAATACACCGTTGCAGTGCATCACCGCATCGGGCTCTGGCCAGTAAGCGTAAATCATTTTTCTTCCATTTTTCGAAAGTATGTCTCGCATAATACTGCATAATTCTTCGAAATTTTTCGGATTCGGAGGTAAAAACGGCGCGATCACGTGTGTCGATACCCCTTGCGTCGAAATTAGCGCAAGTATCGATCTGTATGAAAACCGGTGCGGCGCGAGCGGCTCCCGTGCCGCAGTTCTGCCGCTCATCGTATCCTCATTGGAAAACAGCACGACGTTTCGATCGACCTCGGGAAAGTATCCCGTCCAGCCGAGCCAACCGTGGCGGCAGGGAGATGCTCCGCTTAAGAAGGAAGTCGTCGCCGCAACCGTCGAGGAAGGAAAAACGGAGGAATATTCCCCGACGAGGTGAGAACGAAAAAAGCCGCCTTTTGCCAAATTCCTGTTCAGCGCACACATCCCCATGCCGTCTAAAAGCAGTACCGCTACGCTTTCATATTCGTCCGCAAGGCATGTGTCCGCAAGCGGCAGTGCCCCTTCTCCCTGCGGCAAACTTACGCCGAAATGCCGCAGCAGAGAGCAAGCCAGCCCTGCGATACTGCGGTCATAGTCAGGAAATGGATCTTTCCTGCCCTCGGACAACCGGTCCGCCATAGCGATCAGTCTATCCTCCGAAAAATCTTCCCGCAAAGAAGAGATCTTCCCATATGCAAGTTTGTCGTGATGGATTGCCATAAATGCTCCCTTTTTGCAGTTTTCATTCATTTTACCATATCGCCGCGCCGCTGTCAAGAGGTACCGACCGCGCCGCTCATGAACGGCATCGCCAGTCACGAGCGATTCAATTTGCTTGACAAATCATGCGGCGCCGATTATAATTTTAGAATATCTTTTTATACGGAGGAAACACTTCATGCGTGTACTCGCCATCAACGATATTTCCTGCGTCGGAAAATGCTCCCTGACCGTCGCCCTGCCCATCATTTCTGCCTCCGGCGTCACTTGCGACATTTTACCCACCGCCATCCTCTCCACCCATACGGGCGGATTTACCGGCTATACATTCCGCGATCTGAGCGAAGATATCCCCGCCATATTTGCACAATGGAAAGCGCTCGGTCTGCAATACGATATCATCATCAGCGGATACCTCGGCAGCATCGATCAGATCGATATGGTCAAGAGCGCCAAACGCGACTTTTTGAAAAAAGGCGGATTGATGATCGTTGACCCCGTAATGGGCGACAACGGCGCGCTCTATTCCCATTTCGATCAAAAATTTGTGGAGGAAATGAAGGGTCTGTGCTGCACGGCAGACGTGATCGTACCCAACCTGACAGAGGCATGCTACCTGACGGGCACGGCATATGCTTCCGTCACAGAAAAAGACTATCCCGCAATTTTAGAAAAGCTGAAAAAGCTCTGCCCCCGCCCCTCTATCACCGGCTGTGACATTTTTGGGACAAACGGCGTAGAGAGCTGCGTCTTTTACACGGATGAACAAGGCAAGGACAAACACTATGCGACGGAAAAGATAGAAGGCGCCTTTCACGGTGCGGGAGACGTTTATGCGAGCGCCCTTGTGGGTTGCCTGGCACGCGGCGTTGATACGGATACGGCAGTAAAAATCTCCGCGGAATTTACCACAAACTCCATCCGGCAAACGAAATCGGACGGCACTGAAGCGCGGTACGGACTGAATTCTGAAAGCCAAATGCTTTCCTATCTCAAAGCCCTCGATGCCGCCGCAAATAGGTAACCCGATCAAAATCGGCAAAGATTTCCTGTTTTAAAAAAGTACCCTTTTCCCCTTGATATTTCTCGGCAAATCGTGTATAATAGAATTAATAAAAAATCAATAACCGATCTGCGGTGTTCGGAGTTCGAATTATCTTAATCCACAATGTAAAAAAGGGAGCGCTTTCGAAAGGTCTATGCCGATAGGCGAGGTCTGTTTTTGAACGGAAAGGCTGAGGCGGCAAGCGGCGCACCCACCTGCGAGAAGCGGGTTAACACTTTTTCGTTCTG
>CAJFGA010000008.1 GCA_904374385.1 uncultured Clostridia bacterium
AATACCCTTCTTCGCAGCTTGGCGCGAGCGGCATGAGCGTCGGTCTTCCTGACGGGCAGATGGGCAACTCCGAGGTCGGCCATCTCAATATGGGCGCCGGGCGCATCGTCTATCAAGAATTGACCAAGATCACGAAGGAGATACAGGACGGCGAATTTTTCAAAAACCAAGCTCTCCTCGATGCGATGCAAAATGCAAAAAAGAACGGAAAAAAACTGCATATTTGGGGATTATTGTCCGACGGCGGCGTGCACAGCCACAATACGCATCTCTATGCGCTCCTGCAGATGTGTAAAGAGCAGGGGCTTGCCAACGCCTATGTGCACTGCTTTATGGACGGCAGAGACGTTTCTCCCACCTCGGGTGCCGGCTTCGTGCGCGCCCTGCAGGCGGAAATGGACAAACTTTCCTTCGGTACGGTCGCCTCTGTCTGCGGCAGATATTATGCGATGGACAGAGATAACCGCTGGGAGCGCGTCGTCAAGGCATACGAAATGCTTACCATCGGCAACGGCATCCAGGCGGAAGACGCGGCGCAGGCAATAGAGGAATCTTACAAGGCGGACGTGACGGACGAATTTATCCTTCCCACGAACGTTGTGAAGGGCGGCAAACCCGTCGCGCTCGTGGAAAAGGGCGACAGCATCATTTTCTTCAATTTCCGCCCCGACAGGGCGAGGGAAATCACTCGTGCCTTTACCGAGCCGGATTTCAGCGGCTTTGAACGGAAAACGGGTTATCTTGCGCCCTTCTATGTGTGCTTTACCCAATACGATGCCACTTTCCGTCATGTAGAGGTCGCTTTCAAACCGCAGAGTTTGAAAAATACGCTGGGCGAATACCTCGCTTCCCTCGGCAAAAAACAGCTGCGCATCGCCGAAACGGAAAAATACGCGCACGTTACCTTCTTTTTCAACGGCGGCGTAGAGGCGCCCAACGAAAATGAAGTGCGCGTACTCATCCCTTCGCCGAAGGTCGCCACATACGATTTGAAGCCGGAGATGAGCGCTTACGAAGTGACGGAAAAGGCGATCGAGCAGCTTTCAACCGGCGAATACGATGCGATGATCCTGAACTTTGCCAACTGCGACATGGTCGGTCATACGGGCGTATTGGATGCTGCGGAAAAGGCGGTCGCAGCGGTAGACGACTGCGTCGATAAAGTCCTCAAAAAGATTTTGGAAATGGGCGGCGGCGCGCTCTTGACGGCGGATCACGGCAATGCGGATAAGATGATCGCGGAGGACGGTTCTCCCTTCACCGCGCATACGACCAACCCCGTACCCGTCGTACTCGTCTGTGACGCTTTGAAAGGCGCCAAACTGCGCGCAGGCGGCGTGCTTGCAGACCTTGCGCCCACCCTGCTCGATATGATGGGACTGCCCGTACCTGCAGAGATGACGGGCAAAAGTTTGATCATCCGCTGATTTATTGCCCGCACCTTTCGGTGCGGGCATTTTCTGCCAAAGGGCCCGATTAAGGCTTCCCCCTAAAAGTGGGCAAGCTGTCGCTGCAAGTAACTGATGAGGGGGCTATGAAAAAAAAGACCGCTCAAGCCGTAAAAAGTTTTTAGATTCGGGCCGTTATCCTTATACTGCCGCCGCGATTTCGAATAGAGCCGATTTGCAAAAATGTGAGCGATAAATAAAAAGGGAACCCATCGCGAATATTTTTGTAAAAACTTTCAGCAAGCGGCTTGAAAACGGTTGAAAAATCTCCGTGGATATGGTATACTTATCGAGTATTCTGTAAATAAAGAAAAAATTCGGAGTGATACTAATGCCTGACATGATGTATTTGATGTCAAACTTATTGGCGCCTTTGGATAACTACAATCCTTATGCGATCGCCAGATTTATCCTTTTGCTCGTGATGCTCGTTGCCTCGATCGTGGCGATCGTCATCGTGCTCATCCAGCCCGGCAACTCTACGGGTATCGATGCGCTCGGCGGTTCGAGCGAGACCTTTTTCGGCAAGAACAAGGGCAGATCGTTCGAGAGCAAAATGAAGAGATGGACGGTCATTGCCCTCGTCGTACTCGCGGTTCTCGCGGTCGCGTTCTACATTTTGCAGATCGGCGTGGGTGCATGACTCCAATTCGGGATGATTAAAAAGGCGGCTGTTCGCAAGGATGGCCGCCTTATTTTATTATTTTTTGGAGAAAACGATGTCCGCAAGGGAAGAACTCATTCAAAAATTTCATAGCGGTGAACTGCAATATAAAAAAGAAAGCGAGATCTGCCGCCTTTTGGGCATATCCGCCCGCTCCGGAAGGGACGCCGTTGCCGCCGTACTATCCGATCTGCTGCGTGCCGGCGATATCGTACGCGACGAGCGCGGCCGGTTCGTCACCCCCGAAAAGCTTTCCCTGATTCGGGGGATTTTGCACGGCAATGAGCGCGGATACGCCTTTCTCGAAAGAGAGGGGGGAGAGGATCTGTTCATTCCGCACCGCGCCCTGCACGGTGCGCAGCATAAAGACGAGGTCTTTGCCAAAATCGTGGGCGGCGAACGCGGCGACGAGGCGGAGGTGTATGCCGTATTAAGCCGCGGAGTCAAGGAGCTTGCCGGCACGTTTTATAAGGAAGAACGCGGCGGCTGCGTTTCGCCCGACGATAAAAAATACTTTGAAGATATCCGCATCGTCGGCGGAAAGAAACGCGCCTTTTCTGGCGAAAAAGTATTCGTAAAGATCAAAAACTGGCCGGAGGGCAGGAAGCCGGAGGGAGAAATCGAAGAGGTCTTGGGCCGAGGCGGAGAGCTTTCCGTCGAGGAGGAGGCGCTCATCAAAACGGCGGGGCTTGCAGAGGAATTTCCGCAGAAAGCGCTTGCCGAAGCCCGCCGCGTCGCAGCGGAAAAGATGCCCCTCGGGGGCAGAAGAGATTGCACAAACGAATTGACGATCACCATAGACGGCGAAGACGCCCGCGATTTTGACGATGCGATCGGCGTTACGCGCGAAGGGGAAAATTTTTTGCTGCGCGTGCACATCGCCGACGTCACGCATTATGTCCGCCGCGGCGGCGCGCTCGACAAGGAAGCCTATGCGCGCGGCACCAGCGTCTATTTTCCCGACCGCGTCCTGCCCATGCTGCCCGTCGAACTTTCCAATGGCGTATGTTCTCTCAAAGAGGGGGAGGACAGGCTGACGCTCTCCTGCTTTATGAAGGTGGATGCAAAGGGCAGGGTCATAGATACCGAGATCGCCGAAGCGATCATCCGTTCCCGCAACCGCATGACGTATTCAGACGTGACGAAAATTTTGGAGGGGGATAGGGCTCTGTGCGATCGCTATGCGCATTTGGTTCCCATGCTGCACGATGCCGCGGCGCTCGCCGAGATCCTCATCCAAAAGCGCGCGGCGCGCGGCAGTATCGACCTCGATGTAAAGGAGGCGAAGATCGCCGTCGAAAACGGAGCAATAACCGTCGGAGAATATGTGCGCACGATCTCCCATCGCATGATCGAAGAATTTATGATCCTCGCCAATGAAACGGTCGCCGCATTTATGGCGGCATACGAAATGCCCTTTATCTACCGCGTACACGAAAAACCTTCCGAAGAAAAGGCTGCGGCCTTCAAAGCGTATTTGAGCGAGTTGGGCATCCGGGCAATTTTTCGTCCCGAAAACGTGCGGCCGGGCGAGTACGGCAAGATCCTCGAAGGTTTGCGGGGCGCGCAAAGTCCCATGTGCCATGTGGTCAACCGCGTCATGCTCCGCTCCATGTCTAAAGCGCGGTATAGCGATCAAAACAGCGGGCATTTCGGTTTGGCGTCCGATTGTTACTGCCATTTTACTTCGCCGATCCGCCGCTATCCGGACCTTCTCATCCACCACATCATCAAATTGGTGCTTGAGGGGCAGGCGGGGGAAGCGCAGCGGTTTGAAAGTTTTGTGGGCGGCGCGGCGCTCCGCTGTTCGGAAACGGAGCGCCGCGCAGACGAAGCCGAGCGCGCCGTAGACGAGCTGTATAAGGTTTGGTATATGCGCGAACATCTCGGCGAAATGTTTGAGGGTGTCGTGTCGGGCGTCACGGCGTTTGCCGTATTTGTCGAGTTGCCCAATACGGTGGAAGGGCGCATCAGGATAGAGAACCTTCCGCCTGACGATTACATTTTTATCGAACAAAAATACATGCTCAAGGGCGAACGCCGCGCCTTTAAAATCGGCGATGCCATCAAAATCACCGTCGCCGCATGCGATATCGGCACAAGGAAGTGCGATTTTCTTTTGGCGGAAGAATAATTCGTCCCAAAAGCTATCTCTTTCCCCGAAAATGTGCTATAATATTGATTGCGCGGCGGAAAGGAGTATAGCATGCAATTTGAACTATGCGAATGGCGCGAATCCCTTGCGGATTCGCTCGTGGAGAGCGCGAACGACGCGCGCATCGGGCGGTATATGCGGAACGGTTTTCCGTATCCCTATACGCCCGCCGACGCGCGCGCATTTATTGCCGCGGCGCGCGCCTGCGGAGAGGATCATAAAAACCGTGCCATCGTTGCGGACGGCCGCGCGGTGGGCGGCATCGGCCTTACGCGTCTGGGCGATGTGTATCGCAAGAGCGCGGAGATCGGCTACTGGCTCACGCCTGCCTGTTGGGGCAAGGGGATCATGACGGAAGCGGTGGGGCAGATGTGTGCCATGGGCTTTGCCGATATGGATATCGTACGCATCTTTGCGGAAGTATTTGCGCCCAACCTCGCGTCGCAGCGGGTGCTGGAAAAATGCGGTTTTGCCTTGGAAGGCAGAAAGCGCAAGAGCGTCTATAAGGGCGGTGCGTTTTGCGACAGCGTCGTGTATGCGCTCGTAAAGGATTAAAATCATGAAGATTATCGCGGTCAATAAGTCGGCCTCCTTCGAATATTTCATCGAAGAAAAGTTTGAGGCGGGCATCGTGCTCGAAGGGAGCGAAGTCAAGTCTATACGCAAAAATAACTGCAGCCTGAACGATTCCTTCTGTTTTGTCCGCAAGGGCGAAGCGGTGTTGAAAAACATGCACATCGCCGTTTACGATAAGAGCGGCGCATTCAATACCCGCGATTCGCGGCGGGACAGGAAGCTCCTGCTCCATAAATCGGAGATCGCCAAAATCGTCGGCAAAGTCAATGAAAAGGGTTATACGCTCGTGCCCGTGAAAATCTATTTTAAGGATTCGCTCGTAAAAGTGGAGGTCGCGCTTTGCCGCGGCAAACATACCTATGACAAAAAGCAGAGCCTCAAAGAAAAGGATCTGCAGCGCGACGCCGAGCGGCGCATCCGCGAATATACCTAACTCTATTTTATTGCATTCATTTTCTTTTAAGGAGTTGACATTTTATGGCTTACAAAAAGGATACCATCTGTGTGCAGGGCGGTTACCGCCCGAAAACGGGCGAGAGCCGCATCCCGCCCATCAGTCAAAGCACTACCTATTTCTATGAAAAGACGCAGGATATGGCGGATCTTTTCGACTTGAAAGCGGACGGTTATTTTTATACCCGCCTCGCCAATCCCACCGTCGCCGCGTTTGAGGGCAAGGTCACCGAGCTCGAGGGGGGCGTTGCGGGGGTCGGCTGCGCTTCGGGCATGGCGGCGTCCATGCTCGCCGCGTTTACCGTCTGCGGCGCGGGGGACAACATCGTCTCTTCCTCCGCGATCTATGGCGGCACTTTCAATCTGTTTGCGGTCACGCTGCCTAAACTCGGCATCGAAACGCGCTTTTTCGACCCCGATGCACCCGCCGAAGAGATCGAAAAGCTTATCGACGATAGAACAAAGATCATCTTCACGGAAACGATCGCCAATCCCGCGATCAAGATCCTCGACTTTGACAAGATCGCCTCGATCGCTAAAAAGTACGGCGTACTGTTCTTTGTAGACAATACCCTCGCCACGCCCGTCTTGTGCCGCCCGTTTGAATGGGGCGCCAACGTCGTCATTCATTCCACGAGCAAATATATGGACGGACATGCGGCGGCGCTCGGCGGCATGATCGTGGACGGCGGTAACTTTAATTTTAAGGGCAATCCCCGCTATGCATCCTTCAACGAGCCGGATGAAAGTTATCACGGGCTCGTGTATGCCGATCTGCCCGCGGCGCAGTTCGCCACAAAATGCCGCGTGCAGATGATGCGCGATATGGGCGCGATGATGAGCCCGCAAAACGCCTTTTTGAGCTGGCTGGGGGCGGATACGCTCGCACTTCGCATGGAGCGCCATTCTTCCAACGCCAAAAAGGTGGCGGCATATCTTTCCAAGCATCCCAAGATCGACTGGGTCTGGCACGCTTCGCTGCCCGACAATAAATACCATGCCCTCGCCGAAAAGTACCTGCCAGACGGGCAGGGCGGCATGCTCAGCTTCGGCATCAAGGGCGACGTCGCACAGGCGGCAAAGTTCATGGAGGCGTTAAAACTCATTACGCAGGAAACGCACGTTGCCGACGTGCGCAGCTGCGTCCTGCATCCCGCATCCACCACGCACCGCCAGCTCACCAAAGAAGAGCTGGAACAGGCCGGCGTGCCCGAGAATCTCGTGCGCCTTTCCGTCGGCATCGAAAATCCCGACGATATCATCGCCGATCTCGAACAGGCACTGTCGCACGTCTGATAAAAACGCGGTCTTCCGCCGCGCCCTTTTGAAAGGCGCGGCGGAGAGGGCCGTTTTGAGGGGCCATATGAAAAAAAAGTTGACTGCATTTGTTGCGTGCGTTATCGCTCTGTGCTGTATAGCGGCCTTGATGGGCTGTGCGGAAACTTTGTCCGAAGTCGGGGAATGGAAACTTTCGTTTTTTGGCGACGGAGATAAAAATTATTCTGTCGGAGACGAATACTTGGGAAATAAAGTGACGGAAACTTTGTATTCCTGCACGTTTGACGGAGCCGAATACAAAGTCTTTCATAACGGCACGGTCATCCGGGAGGGAAGTTATTCGGCGGAAAATGCGGGCGAAAAATCTGTTTTGCTCGCATTGAACGACGGCGGCGCCCGGCTCTACTGGAATTTGGGTGTGGAAATGCAGGCCGACGGTAGAGAAACTTTGCGTATCATCGCAGAAATAGGTGGGAAAACGGTTTGTTTTATCCCCGCATAAACAACATAGCAACAACGTCAATTCGGCACAAAGGAGAGAAAAGTCAATGCCTATCGTAATTCCGCAGGATATCCCCGCTTACTCCGTTTTGAAAGAGGAAAATATTTTTGTCATGAACGACGAACGCGCTTTCTCGCAGGATATCCGTCCCCTCGAGATCGCCATATTGAACCTCATGCCGACCAAGGTGGAAACGGAAACGCAGTTCATGCGCCTTCTCTCCAATTCGCCTCTGCAAGTCAACGTAACGCTCATTTACACGGAATCGTACAAGAGTAAAAATACGGCGGCGGCGCATCTCGAGCGTTTTTATAAAAAGTTTGACGATATAAAAGATAAACATTTCGACGGCATGATCATCACCGGCGCGCCCGTCGAAACGATGGCATTCGAGCAGGTCGCCTATTGGGAAGAGCTGAAAAAGCTGTTCGACTTTGCGGAAAAAAAGGTGACCAGTACCATCTATATCTGTTGGGGCGCGCAGGCGGCGCTTTACTATCATTACGGCATCGAAAAACATCTTCTGCCCGAAAAACTGTTCGGCGTATTTCCGCACAAAAAATATCTCGAACAGCATGACCCTCTCTTGAAGGGGATCGACGACGTCTTTTATGTCCCGCACTCCCGCCACACGACGGTGTACAGGGAAGATGCAAAAAAGGCGGACGATCTCGTCATCCTTTGCGATGCAGGCGAAGAGGTGGGACTTTCCATCGCCAAATCTAAAGACAATAAAAAGATCTTTCTGATGGGGCATATGGAGTACGACCGCAATACGCTCAAAACGGAGTACGAGCGCGACCTCGCCAAGGGGCTTCCCATCAAGCCTCCCTGTCACTATTTTGCGGATGAAAGCTGTACGGCGGTCAACGTCACTTGGACGAGCGCCGCAAATCTGTTTTATACAAACTGGCTCAACTATTACGTCTATCAGGTCACGCCATTTAAATTTTGATTTCGGCTTGACAGATCTCCCTTTCTGTGATACCATATATTCAGCAAGCCGTGCAGTGCGGCAATAGGGAGGGAATATTGATGGAAACAGTTGTCATGCATCCGTCATACGGGAAGATAACGTATACGGAAAGTTTTTGGACAGGAAAAAAGAGCCTCTTTATCGCGGATAAAGAGGCGTTAAAATTGTCGCGTAAATCATTCCGGACGGAGGACGGTGCTTATATGGAGGTCAAGGGCAATTTCATGACGGGCGCCGTACTGCATGCGGGAGGGGAAGCGATCAGGCTGACGCCCGCTGTAAAGTGGTATGAGATCGTTCTGTCCGTGCTGCCTTTCCTGCTCGTCATGGTATGGGGCAATACTCCGGCGCTCTTCGCAATTGTGCCGATCGTCGGCGGAGCTATCGGCGGGGCGATCGGCGGGGCGATCGGCGGCATATTTTTTGTCGTCAACCTGTATAGTTTGCGGGCGGTGCACAAGGTTTGGCTGAAGGTCGTCATTTCTGTCGGTATGTTGGCGCTCTGTTTCGTCATTTGCTTCCTCGTCGCGGTGCTGATCCTGCAGATTTCTGCGTAAAACAGTATAAAAAAGGGCGGTATGGGCTTCTTCATACCGCCTTTTGCGTTTTATTTCATAAAAATAATCGCAGCATTCCAAAAATAGAAGCGAATGCGATGTACTATGTCAGGCATAACAATGCAATTATAAGGAGAAACAATATGCAGTTCCAGTATTTCATGCCGGTAAAAATCATTTGCGGCCGCGACTGCGTCGCGCAGAGCGCGTCCGTCTTTGCCGCCTTCGGCGAACGGGCCATTATCGTCACGGGCAAAAGTTCTGCGGCGAACGGTTCCCTTGCGGATGTGCAAGCGGCACTTTCCGCAAACGGGCAGGCACATATCGTATACGACAAGATCCCGCCCAATCCCACCGTCGCAAGCGTGCGGGAAGGGGGCAGGCTTGCGCGCTCTTTCGGCGCAGATTTTGTCGTTGCCGTCGGCGGAGGTTCTCCCATGGACGCGGCGAAGGCGGTCGCCATGCTCGCCAGGCAGGATGCCGGCGACATCTTTTCCTATACCGCTACGGCAGATGTCTTGCCCATGCTGCACATTCCGACTACGGCGGGCACGGGCAGCGAGGTCACGCCCTACGCGATCTTGACCAACGACGAACGGGAAACCAAAACGAGCATTTCACATCCCGCTTATTTCCCCAAGGTCGCCTTTTTGGACGGCAAATATATGCGCGGGCTTCCGCAAAGTACGGCCGCTTATACCGCCATCGACGCGATGTCGCATGCGATGGAGGGGATGCTCTCCGTGCGCGCGGGCGCATTGACGGACGCGCTCGCCAAGGAGAGCCTGCGCCGTTTGCATGCCGCGCTTCCCGCCTTGACGCGGGGGCAATGCAGCGATGAAGACCGCGACGCGCTCCTGTATGCGGCGACGCTCGCGGGGATGGTCATCGCCAATACGGGCACCTGCGCCGTACATTCGATGGGTTATTCCCTCACTTACTTCCACGGCGCGCCGCACGGCAGGGCGAACGGCTTGCTGCTGCCCGAATTTTTTGCCGTCTGTGAAGAGAAGACTCCCGCTCGCGCAAAGGAGATTCTGCAGGCGGCAGGCTTTGCCGATTCCCGCGCCTTGGCGTCGGCGCTCGCGCCTTTATTGGGAGAGCGGGAAAAGATCGATGACGAAACGCTGCGCCGCTATGCGCAGAAGGCGTCTGTCAACAAAAATATAAAAAATTGCTCCGTCTTTTTTGGTGAGGAAGACCTCTTCCGCGTCTTAAAACGTTCGGTCGGCGCGTAAGGCGCTGTGCCGCATCATAAAAGTCTTGTTCCGCCCGCCGCATTCTGCGGCGGGCAGAAAATTTTAAAATCTTTTTCAATAGTATCGTCATATGCTTGACAAATCGTACATACTGTATATAATGTATATATACAGATGATGCAAACGGAGGGCAACATGAATGTGATCGTCAGCAACGCCAGCGACAGGCCCATCTACGAGCAGATTTACACCCAGATCAAAGGTGCGATCCTGCGGGGAGAGGCGAAGGAGGGTGAACTGCTTCCCTCCATCCGTGCCCTCGCCAAAGAGCTGCGCATCAGCGTCATTACGACCAAGCGCGCTTTCGATGACCTCGAGCGGGACGGCTTTATCAGTACCGTGCCGGGCAAGGGCAGTTTTGTCGCGGCAAAGAATAAGGAGCTCATCCGCGAAGAGCATTTAAAGGGTGCGGAAGAGCGGATAGCGGCGGGCGTGGCGCTCGCGCGTTCGGGCGGCATTTCTGACGAAGAGATCGAAGAGATGTTCCGCCTTATCATGAAAGGAGAATAAAACATGCAAAACAATGTGGCGATACGAGGCTTGACTAAGCGTTTCAAAGATTTCTTACTCGACGGTGTCACGTTTTCCGTCCCGGCAGGCTGCGTCGTCGGCTTTGTCGGCGAAAACGGTGCGGGCAAAAGTACGACCATCAAAAGCATCTTGGGGCTTGTCCGTCCCGACGGCGGCGCGATCGAGGTATTCGGCAAACCCGCCGCTTCTCTTTCCAAGGGCGATAAAAATAAGATCGGCGCAGTGCTCGGCGAAAGCTGTTTGCCCGAAAATTTGAATTTGAAAGAGGTGAGCAGCGTAATGCGCAGCATCTTCGAGGGGTGGAACGAAGAACGCTTCTTTTCCTTTGCAAAAAAGTTTGCCCTGCCCGAAGATAAAAAGCTGCGCAGTTTTTCGCGCGGCATGCAGCAGAAAGCGGCGCTCGCCGTCGCCCTGTCGCACGGAGCGGAACTTCTCCTCCTCGACGAACCGACTTCCGGGCTGGATCCCGTCGCGCGGGATGAGATTCTCGATCTATTATACGATTTTATGCAGGACGAACGCCGCTCTGTGCTCATTTCCTCCCATATCGTCTCCGATCTCGAAAAGCTGTGCGACTATATCGTGTTCATCCACGGGGGAAGAATCGTATTCGCGGAAGAAAAGGATGCCTTGGAAGAAAAGTACGCGGTCTTCCGCGGTTCTTCGCAGGCGCTCGGTGCGCTCGGCGAAGAGGCCGTGGTCGCCTATATGCGCGGAGACTACGGCATGACCGCGTTGGTCCTGCGCGATAAAGTGCCCGCCGGCACGCCGCTCGATAGGGCGGGTATCGAAGAGATCATGTTATATTATGTGCGAGGTGAAAGGGTATGAAGGGAACGTTTCTGAAAGACATCATAAACCTAAAGGGGCAAATGCTGTATTATGCGGTCGTCATCGTCATCTTTTTTGTCGTCGGCATCGCAACGGGAAATATCTATTATTATGCGGGCGTATCTATCTTTTGCGGCGTCGTCGCGCCGCTGTCCGCCATCTCTTATGACGAAAAGGATCATTGGGAAAAGTTTGCCCTTGCCTCGGGCGTCACGCGCAAAGAACTCGCGCTTTCCCGCTATCTTTTGGGAGGGGCGCTTTTCCTGCCCGTTTGGGCGCTGTCATTTGCCTTTTTTGCCGTGCCCGGTTTCCGCACGGCGGAAAATTTATATACTGTTTTGACGTTTGGGGGCTTGGGCCTGATCGTCGTGGATTGCGTGCTTCCCTTTGTTTTTAAAATGGGCGTAGAAAAAGCGCGCACCGTATACATCGTACTGATCGTCGCCGTCATGGCGCTGAGCGTCGGCGTCGCTTCCTTCATCGGGCTGGCAGGCGGCAATGCGCCGTTCATCGGCGCGATCGCCGCGCTTGCCGTCGGTATAGCCGGCGTCCCTGTTTCCGTCTGCATATCCCTCTCTATCTACCAAAAAAAAGATTTCTGATCCGTATTTTACAGCCCCGCCGTCTGGCGGGGCTTTTGCAGAACGCTTTACAAACGGGCGCGCGCATGATACAATAAAAAGAGAACATCATAGGAGGCACGCATGCGGCTCACGCTCCTGTATTTCAGCCCGACGCACACGACGCGTAAAATCGTCAGTGCGGTCGGCAAAGTTTTTTTTGAAAAGATGCTCTGCGAAACGCGCATCGCCGACGTTACGTCCCTCGCCGCGCGCCAGCGCGCCTATCCCTTCGGGCAAGACGACGTGTTGATCTTCGGCGCGCCCGTGTACGGAGGAAGGGTACCTGCGCTTCTGTTGCCCTTTCTGCAAAGTTTGCAGGGGAACGGTGCGCGCGCCGTCGCCCTGTCCGTTTACGGGAACCGCGACTATGACGACGCATTGGAGGAAACGTGCTCGCTCTTGGAGGGCGCCGGCTTTCGCGTGTGTGCCGCGGCGGCGTTCGTGGGGGAACATTCCTATTCTTCCCTTGTGGGCGGCGGCCGTCCCGATGCGGAAGATCTGCTTGCCGCTTCCGCATTTGCTTTGGCGGCGTATGAAAAAGTAGAGAGCAACGCGCGCATCGGCAAGCGGGTACCCGGAGAAAAACCCTATAAAGAGTACAGTGCCTTTATGTCGGCGCCCAAGCGAATGCCCGCCGTCGATCGGCAAAAATGCACTCGCTGCGGCGTCTCCCTGAATTTTTTATTTGATAAGAGGTAGATAACATGCAAGCGAACGAAGAACAATTGATCGGCGAGTTTTTGGAGGGTGACGGTGCCGCCTTCGAAAAGATCAATCAATTTATGGGGCTGATGACCCGATACGACTGCGCCATCCGCGAAGTGCGCACAAAATTTGAGGTGCTCAACGAAGAACTTTCTTACAAAGCGGGGCGCAATCCCATCGAAAGCATCACTTCCCGGGTCAAAAGGCCGGTATCCGTGGTTGGTAAACTCAAAAGGCTGGGTAAGCCGATCACCGTCGAATCTATTTCGGAAAATCTCAACGATGTGGCGGGCATCCGCGTCATTTGCTCGTTCATCGACGATATCTATAAAGTGGCCGAGATGCTCTCCGTACAGGACGACGTCACCGTCGTACAGGTCAAAGACTATATCCAAAAACCCAAGCCGAACGGATACAGAAGCTATCATATGATCGTAGAGATCCCCGTATTTTTTTCGGAGGGAAAGCAGATGATGCGGGTCGAGATCCAGCTTCGCACCGTCGCGATGGATTTTTGGGCAAGCCTGGAACATCAGATGAAGTACAAAAAAGAGAGCGCCGACCGCCCCGAGATCGCGGCGGAACTCAAAAGCTGCGCCGAAACAATTGCCGCGACGGACGCGCGCATGCTCGGCATCCGCAAGCGGATCGAAAGTCTCGAAAAGCAGACGGAAGGGCAGGAAAACGGATATTCCGCCATCGACGGCATCAAACCGTTCCCGATCCGCTGACGGCAAAAATATATGTCCGCGTAAAAAATTTTTGAACAAGCCTTGCATTTGCGCGACGTTTATACTATAATATTTTACGATAAATTCTGCCGTAAGGCAGCGGAAGGGGTAGAATATGCAGAGCAAAGATCTGTCCGGCATTGCCGGCGGCGATTTTGAAGAAAGGCAGCGGGTGCTCGATGTAGAAAAGTGGCTTGCGAGTGAGCGCGCCGGGCGCGATCTGTGCGGCACGATGCCGTATTGCGCCTTCTGTTTTAGGGGGGAAATATATCCCTGTGCCAAGGCGGAACTGCGCTACAAAATGCGCCTTGCCCTTCGTGAAATGGAAGAGGAGGCGGCCGCGGCGGAAACGCCCGCCGAAGAGGACGCCCCTACGCAGGAAACGCAGGAAATTTTGTGCGGGGAATGTGCTGAAGAGATTGCCGGGGAAATGCTCGCCGACGAAAGCGAGGGCAAAACGGCGGATCCCGTACGGGCTGCTGCGGAGATCATGGGCGATGCGCCCGCATCGCCGGCAGATATTTCGTTGCCGGAAGGGTATGAAGCCGTTACGCGCTATCGCCGTACATTTAAGGCGAAGCTCGTGCAAAACGAACGCGCGCAGGATTATTATACCGAACTGAAAAATGCCTTTACGGCGTTGTCGGGGGTCAAGTCGCGCCTGTCGCAGGGGGGCGAAAATTTCCGTATCGGTCGGCAAAAGATCGCAAAAGTGAACTTCGGCGGCAAAACGCTTACGCTGTATCTCGCCCTCGATCCCGCAGAATACGAGGAAAGCAAGTATCGCTTTTCCGACGTGTCCGAAAAAAAATCGTATGCGCAGACCCCGATGAAACTGCGCATTACGAGTGCCCGCGCCCTGCGCCATGCCAAGGAGCTGATCGGCGACATGGCCGAAAAATATTCCCTGTCAGATGTCGGCTGTATCTATACCGACTATCACTTCCCATACCGCACGGACGAACAGCTGATCGCCAAGGGCTTGATCAAACCGTATACGGCGATCGTCAAAAAGAGAAAATAACGTCGCCCCGCTCCGATCGGAGCGGGGTTTTTGTTAAAAGCCCCCCAGATTATCTGGGGGGCAGTATAGGCTTATGTCGATGAGCAAAAATAAAGGCTTCCCCTTGGGGGGAAGCTGGCACCTTCGGTGACTGATGAGGGGATACCATGAAAAGAGAACGGTGATTCCGAGAGCGGAAGCGGAACAGGTCCTTCATCCGGCGGGCGCGCAAATTCGCCTGCCGCCGTGCCGCGCAGACAGCAAGGCCGAGGCGTCACGGGATATTTTGATTTTTATAAAATTTTGGATTGATTTTCCGATAAAAGGGGAGATTTCGGCATATATATAGTACTGTATGTCGAGTATTGTCAAAAATATATGGGAAAATATCCGCCTGTCCGCCGTACTGATCGGCACCGTCGTAGGCGCAGGTTTTGTTTCCGGTGCAGAACTCGTGCGTTTTTTTCCGACCGAAAACTTTCTTCCCTGCGCCGTTTTGGCGGCACTCCTCATCTTTCTCGGCTTTGCGCTTCTATTTGCTTGCGGCAGAAAGTACGGCGGATTCGAAGGGACGCTCGCGCACGTCTTTAAGAAATTTGCTCCCGCCGTGCGGTGGCTCGTGCTTGCCGCCTCTCTTTTGACCTCGGCAGGCATGCTGGCCGGGCTGGATTCGGTCATGCTCGAAGGCTTCGGCGTGCCGAAGTCGCTTCCGGTGCTCTCGGTCGGCGTTCTCGTCGCCGTATATTTTTTGTCGGAAAAGGGCACCGCCGCCATCGGATGGGTAAATATATGCCTTGTGCCCGCCATTCTTCTTTTTGTCGGCTCTCTCGCCTTTCGGCCCGTCGATTTCGGCTATGCGTTTTACCCTGCGCGCGATCCCTTTGCGGCGATGTGGCTGGTCTTTCTTTATGCGGGTATGAATGTCTTTTTGTCCGCGCCCGTCGTGTGCGATCTCGGTGCCAAGCGTGCGGGCGGTGCGGGCGCGGCTGCTGCCGCATCTCTCGTCATCGGCGGAAGTATCGTCGTCATCCTCGCCAATATTTACGCCGCAGGCGCCAATGCGATCGGAGCGGATATGCCTCTCCTGTCCGTCATGGGCGTAAATACCGCCATGGGAAAGATCTTTGCCGCCGTTTCCGCTTTCGGCATCGTGACGACGCTGTTTTCCTCTTATTATCCGCTGCATGCGCGCGCACGGCGATGCGCAAGGCCGAAGCTCGCACGCGTTCTCGTCTGCGCGGCAGCGTTCGTTTTTTCCCGCTTCGGACTGAAAAACATCGTTGCCTTTGCCTATCCCGTCCTCGGCCTTTGCGGTTTGTTTTTCCTTTGCGCCTGTGCGTTCGCGGAAAAGATCCGCAAAAAAATCTCCTCCCGGCGCCTGCGCGCAGGGAGGAGAGGGGCGTCACTTCGGGTGCTTGATCAGCAGCTTTTCCGCCAAAACGACGAGAAAGTACATTCCCGCAGCCAAAATACATAGGATAAAGGTCGCCGCCATTACCAGGTCGAGCCGGAATACCTGCCCTCCGTATACGATCAGATAGCCCAACCCCGCCTTGGAAACGATGTATTCTCCCATGATCGAGCCGATCCATGCCATGCCTACGCAAATTTTCAGCATGCCGATAAATTCGGGCAGGGAAGAGGGGATCACGAGCTTGGTTAAAATCTGCAACTTGCTCGCGCCCATCGAGCGGAGCAGGGTGATCTTATTTTTATCCGTCGCCATAAAACCGCCGAGCATGTTCATGACGGCTACGATAATGCCGACGAGGACCGTCATAAAAACGATGGCGGTCGAACCCGTGCCGAACCAGATGATGATGACCGGCCCGAGCGCGATTTTGGGCAGGCTGTTCAGTACGACGATGTACGGCTCTAAGATCTTGCGCGCCCGCTCGCTCCACCAAAGCGCGAGTGCGATCAGCGAGCCCAAAACGACGGCGATGGCAAAGCCCGCAAGTGTTTCCCAAAGCGTCGTACCGATATGATAAAACAGGGTGCCGTTTTCCCACAGCTCCCCGATCATCGCCGCAATGCGCGAAGGAGAACTGATAATAAAGGGGTCGACGACCTCCAGCCTGGCGATTAGTTCCCACACGCCGAGGATGAGCGCCAGCACGCCGAAGCGCGCCGCCCATACGATGGCGGCGTTTCTTTTTTCCCGTTTCAGAAAGGCGATATGCTCGCCCGAAAAGTTTTTGTTTTTCATATGTTCAGCTCCTTCCACAGCTTTTCGAACCAAACCGAAAAGTGGGGCGATTCTCTTCTTTTGAGCGGGGAAAGGTCTTCAAATCCGATCTCATGCACGGCGACGGCGGAGGCGGGGCGCTTGCTCAAAACGAGGATCCTGTCTGCAAGGGAAATCGCCTCCGAAATGTCGTGCGTCACCAGCAGCGCCGTCTTTTTTTCGCCGCGGATGATGCCGTACACGTCGTTGCATACAGAGAGCCGCGTCTGATAGTCGAGCGCGGAAAACGGCTCGTCGAGCAGCAGGATCTCCGGGTCGGGCGCGAGGGTGCGTATGAGTGCCGCCCGCTGGCGCATGCCGCCCGAAAGCTGATCGGGATAGTAGTGCAAAAAGTCGCCGAGCCCGTATTTTTTGGCAAGGGAAAGCGCCTTTTCCCTGTTTTCGGCCGTGTTTTTTTTGCCGATCTCCAAGGGCAGGGTGATGTTCTTTTCGATGGTGCGCCAAGGAAATAATTCATCCTTTTGCAGCATATAGCCGAATTTGCCCGCACTTTCCCGCGCGGGCTTGCCGCGCACGGTGATTTCTCCCGCAGAGGGTGCCAAAAGCCCCGCCGCGAGGGATAATACGGTGGTCTTGCCGCAGCCGGAAGGCCCGATGACGGCCATAAACTCCCCCTCGCGAACGGAAAAGTCGAGATCCTTTACGGCGAGCGTTTCGCCCTCTTTGGTATGATAGGTGAGGCTTACGCCTTCGAATGTCAGGATGCGCCTGTCAAGTGTTTCGTTCATAGTAAAAACCTCCCCCGCGCATCGGCGGTAAGCCGATGCGCGGCGGCTTTTATTCACTGCAGTTTTCAGCCGAATAATTCGGCATATACCTTGGAAGAGTAACTCGTGTCTACCAAGTCGGCAAATTCGACCCTCCGTTCCAATTCTCCCGCGTTGTCGATGATGTCCTGCAAGCGGTTGAACGCGTCCTCGGTCATCGTCATATTCGTCTGCCACGCGTCGATAGACTTATAGCTGTCGAGGGAAACTTTGACGGAATTTTCGCTCGTACCGTCAAAGTAGGGAGTCAAAAGTTTCGCCGCTTGTGTACTGTCCGTCTTGTTGACATAGTCGATGCCCTTCATGATCGCGCGCAAAAAACCTTCGATCGTCTCTTCGTTGGCGTCGATATAGTTCTCTCTGGCGATGTAGCAGGTATAGGGCACTTCGCCCGACGCCTCGCCGACGGAGGCGACTACATATCCTTTTCCCTGGGCCTCATATTCGGAGGCGACCGGCTCGAACATCGTGCAGTAGTCCGCCGTGCCCGATTCAAAGGCGGCGGTCATATAGTTAAAGTTGATATCATAATTCATGGTCACGTTCTGACCGTCATACAGCCCGTTTTCGTTGAGGATGTATTCGAAGGTCATCGCAGGCACGCCGCCCTTTCTTCCGGCGAGGATTTCCTTGCCGGCAAGGCTAGTCGCCCAGTCGAACGTATCCGCTTCGTCCACACGGGAAACGAGGAAAGAGCCGTCCCTTTTCGTTAGTTGCCCGAACACGGTGGGTACGTTGTTCGAGCCTCCGATCAGTACATATAGCGCCGCCTCCGGCCCGCAGAATCCGATGTCGGCGCTTCCGGAAAGCACGGCGGCCATCACGGCATCCGCGCCGCCGCCGTTGGTCAATTCGATCTCGATGCCTTCTTCCTCGAAGTATCCGAGTGAGTCGGCGATGTACATGGGCGCGTAAAATACGGAGTGAGTCACTTCGTTCACGCGTATCGTTTTCAGCCCGCTCTCGTCCGTTTTACAGGCGGAAAGGGGCAAAAGCAGAAAGAGGGAGCACAAAACAGCTGTCAAAATTTTTTTCATGCGGTTCTCCGTTTTTGGATTTTGTAATAATACATCGTATGCGGCAGGGGACAAATTTGATAGCATTTACGCTGCATTATCTCTGTACATTCCTTTTTTCGTTCTTTCTTTGTTCGCATTTATTTGACAATCTCAGTCCGATTGACTATAATAAATACCTAAGATATTTTGAAAATTTCAGACTGCTGCGCGGTAGGTCGGAAAGAGGGGATTTCCGCTTCGGGTGAGGGTCAAAGAGAGGATCTTTATGGAAATGCAAAAGACATACAATCCCAAGGATTTCGAGGATAGGCTCTATAAAGAGTGGATGGACAAAAATTACTTCCGCGCAGAAGTCGATCCGTCCAAAATACCCTTTACCATCGTCATTCCGCCCCCCAATATCACGGGGCAGCTCCATCTCGGCCACGCGCTCGACAATACCATTATCGACGCCCTCATCCGCTTTAAAAGGATGCAGGGTTATTCTGCGCTGTACCTTCCCGGATGCGATCATGCATCTATTGCGACCGAGGTCAAGATCGTCGAACAGATGAAAGCGGAAGGGCTGACCAAGCAAGACGTGGGCAGAGAGGAGTTCTTGCGCCGCGCCTGGGAATGGAAGGAGAAATACGGCGGCCGCATCGTCGAACAGCTCAAAAAGATGGGGGTTTCGGCAGACTGGTCGCGCCTCGCCTTTACAATGGACGAGCGCTGTTCCAAAGCGGTGCGCGAAGTTTTCGTAAACCTCTACGAAAAGGGTTTGATATACAGGGGGGATCGCATCATCAACTGGTGCCCGAGCTGTAAAACGGCGCTTTCCGACGCGGAAGTGGAGTACAGCGAGGATGCTTCCTTCTTTTGGCATCTCAAATATCCCGTAAAGGACAGCGACGAGTATATCGTCGTCGCGACGACCCGTCCCGAAACGATGCTGGGCGATACGGCGGTTGCCGTCAACCCGAAAGACAAGCGCTACGAGCATATGGTCGGCAAAACGCTCGTTTTGCCCCTCGTCGGGCGTGAGATTCCCATCGTAGCGGACGACTATGTGGATATGGACTTCGGCTCCGGTGCGGTCAAAATTACGCCGGCGCATGATCCAAACGATTTCGAAGTGGGGCTTCGCCATCATCTGGAAGTCATCCGCGTCATGAATGACGACGGTACGATGAACGAAAACGCCGGGGCGGCTTATAACGGCATGGATCGTTTCGCCGCGCGCGAAAAAATCGTCGAAGATCTGAAAAATTGCGGCGCACTCGTCAAGATTGAGCCGCATGCGCACAACGTAGGGCACTGCTATCGCTGCCACAGCACGGTCGAACCCATCGTTTCTAAGCAGTGGTTCGTCAAAATGGCGCCCCTCGCCAAGCCCGCCATCGATGCGGTCGTGCGCAACAAGATCCATTTTACGCCCGAGCGCTTTTCCAAAATTTATTATAACTGGATGGAGGGCATCAAGGATTGGTGTATCTCCCGCCAGCTTTGGTGGGGGCACCGCATCCCCGTTTGGTACTGTCAGGACTGCGGCGAAACGGTCGTTTCCAAGACCGACGTAACCGTCTGCCCGCACTGCGGCAGCAATCATCTCAAACAGGACGAGGATGTGCTCGATACTTGGTTCTCCTCGGCACTGTGGCCCTTCTCGACCCTCGGTTATCCCGAAAAGACCGCCGATCTCGATTATTTCTATCCGACGGACGTACTTTCCTGCGGATATGACATCATATTCTTCTGGGTGGCGAGGATGATCTTCTCGGGCATCGAACATACGGGCAAAGTTCCCTTCCGCGATGTTCTCTTGCACGGCATCGTGCGCGACGAACAGGGCAGGAAGATGTCTAAATCTCTCGGCAACGGCATCGATCCGCTCGAAGTGATCGACGAATACGGCGCCGACTCTCTTCGTTTTGCACTCATCTCGGGCGTGGCGCCCGGCAATGACAGCCGTTACAGCCGCTCCAAGGTCGAGGCAATGCGCAACTTTATGAATAAAATTTGGAACGCTTCCCGCTTCGTCATCATGAATGCGGAAGGGGAAAATGTTCCCGATATTAAAGAGATCAAGCTGAACGCGCCCGACAAATGGATCATTTCCCGCCTCGAAAGCTGCATCAAAGAGGTCACGCTCAATATGGGCAAGTTCGAATTGGGGATCGCCGCGGGCGCGCTGTACGACTTTATGTGGAGCGACTTTTGCGACTGGTACATCGAACTTTCCAAAAGCGCCCTTTACGGCGAAGATGCCGAAAAGAAGCGCGCCGCACTGGCCGTCCTTTGCTTTGTGCTCGAAAACGCGCTTAAATTGCTGCATCCATTCGTGCCGTTTATCACAGAAGAGATCTATCAAAACCTGCCCCATACGTCGGGCAGCATCATGGTTTCCGATTATCCCCGCTATAATTCCAAACTCGCTTATAAAAAGGAGGCGAAGGCGTTCGAAGGGGTCATGGACATCATCAAGGCGGTGCGCAACATGAAGACTTCCGTCAACTGCCCGCCTTCTAAAAAGGTCAAACTCTTCCTCGCATCCCCGAACAGGCGCCTGATCTCGGCAAATGCCGGTGCGATCATGAAACTCGCGGGCGTAAGCGAGATCGGCTTCGTGGAGAGCGCCGCCGAGATCGGGGAAAAGACGATCTCGCAGGTCATCGAAAATTGCACGGTGTTCGTACCGCTCGGAGAATTGGTCGACATCGCCAAGGAAAAGGAAAGGCTGACCTCCGAACTGGAGCGCATCGAGGGGGAGATCAAGCGCGCAGACAGCAAACTGCAAAACCGCGGCTTTATCGAAAAGGCGCCCAAAAACCTTGTGGAAGCAGAGCGCGCCAAGCTGGATAAATTTATCGAAATGCGCGAAAAGATCGCAAAACAGCTCAAAGAACTTTGATCGTAAGATCATGAGCCGTTAAAAAAGGGGCGAAAAGATCGCCCCTTTTCCTTTGCAGACAGAGAAGAACGGCGCGCCTTGCGGCACGCCGTTCTCCTAAAACAAATGAGAAAAAATATGGGTAGTGAGTATGATCGTAAAGTAATTGGCGAGATAAAATGAAAGGGCTTTCCGCCTCTCTATATCTCTGTTAATATTATAAGTAAACGATGTCAAAAAGTCAAGTAAATTCTTACAAAAAAACGCTTTACGGGTGTTAAATTCTTTATTAACAATCTTAAATAATAGATAAAAATAACATTTTAAATAAAAATATCGTATAATACAGTTTCAAAGCGCGTGGAGGCGATTTTTATGTTTAATATCGTTTTGGTAGAACCGGAGATCCCGCAAAATACGGGCAACATCGTGCGCACTTGTGCCGCAACGGGGTGCCGCCTGCATCTCATCAAACCGCTCGGATTCGAAGTGTCCGACAAATATTTAAAGCGTGCGGGCTTAGATTATTGGCACTTCGTAGAAATTTCTTACTATGAAAACATAGAGGCGCTGTTTGTCAAATTTCCGCAGGCACGTTATTTCTTTTTTACTACAAAAGCCAAATATACTTACAGCGATGTACAATATCGGGAAGGGGATTTTCTGGTTTTCGGCAAGGAAACGCAGGGGCTTCCCGAACCGCTGCTTCGAGATCATTACGAAAGCTGCGTGCGCATTCCCATGATCGGCGAGATCCGTTCCCTCAATCTCTCCAATTCGGTGGCCGTGGCGGTATACGAGGGGTGGCGGCAGGCAGATTTTTCGGGCGGAAAACGGCAGGGGAAACCGCGCACATTTTGACGGACATCCCTTTGCGCCCGCCCGACGATTTACCGCCTCGGGCCGTGCCGGCACCCTGAATGCCGGCGTGGTTTTCTGCATCGCCGGGGCGGAAGAAATTGGACGAGAATCATTGACAAATTGCGAAAAAAAGTATATCATAATATAGGGTAAAAAATATAACCGCAAGGAGATTAGGTCATGAACAAGAAGTCTATTACCGATGTCGACGTAAAAGGCAAAAGAGTTCTCGTCCGGTGCGATTTCAATGTCCCCATGAAGGACGGCAAGATCACCGACGAAAACCGCATCATGGGCGCTCTTCCCACCATCAAATACTTGATGGAGCACGGCGCAAAGGTCATTCTCTGCTCGCATATGGGCAAGCCGCACAATGTGCTGGACGCAAAGGTCAAACTCAACAAAAAGGAAAAGAAAGCAGTCGAAGCTTTGCCTGCGGATGAACAGGCAAAGGCGACAGAGGAATATATCGAAAAGGCGAAGAAACACGACCCCGTCAAGCTGACCCTCAAGCCGGTCGCGGACAGGCTCAACGAGTTATTGGACGGCAAAGTGACGTTTGCAAAGGACGTCGTCGGGCCGGATGCTGAGGCAAAAGTTGCCGCATGCAAAGAGGGCGAATGTGTCCTACTCGAAAACCTCCGTTTCTATGCGGGTGAAGAGGGCAGGGATCTCGATTTCTGCAAAAAGCTCGCCTCTTACTGCGATATCTATGTGAACGACGCCTTCGGTACGGCGCACCGTTCGCACGCATCCACGGCGGCGATCGTCGAATACGGCCTCGTCAAGACGGCCGTATGCGGCTTCCTCATCCAGAAGGAGTTGGAGGTCATGGCGGACGCGCTCGAACACCCCGTGCATCCCTTTGTGGCGGTGCTCGGCGGCGCAAAGGTCGCAGACAAACTCAACGTCATTTCCAATCTTTTGAATAAATGCGATACGCTGATCATCGGCGGCGGCATGGCGTACACCTTCCTGAAAGCGGAAGGGTACGAGATCGGCAAATCGCTCGTCGACGACGATAAGCTCGGCTACTGCAAAGACATGATGCAGAAGGCAAAGGATATGGGCAAAAAACTTCTTCTGCCCATCGATACCGTCATCGTCAAGGACTTCCCCAATCCTATCGACGCGCCCGTCGAAGTCAGAACGGTCAAAGTGAGCGAGATCCCCGCGGATATGGAGGGCTTGGACATCGGCGAAGAGACGAGAAAGCTCTTTGCCGACGCGATCAAGGGCGCCAAGACGGTTATTTGGAACGGCCCGATGGGGGTATTCGAAAATCCCATCCTCGCCAAGGGAACGATCGCGATCGCGGAGGCGATGGCGGAAGCAAAGGATGCCACGACCATTATCGGCGGCGGAGACAGCGCTGCGGCAGTGCAGCAGCTCGGCTTTGCGGATAAGATGACGCATATCTCCACCGGCGGCGGCGCCTCCCTCGAATTGTTCGAAGGTAAGGTTCTTCCCGGCATCGCCTGCCTCAATGACAAAGACTGAGTATAAAAATTCGAAAGAGCGGAAATATTTCCGCTCTTTCCCGAGTAATAACGACTGTTAAAAAGGACTGAAAAGACTATGAGAAAACCTATCATTGCAGGCAACTGGAAAATGAATAAGACGGCGGCGGAGGGCGTCGCCCTCGTCGAATCGCTCAAACCCCTCGTCGCGGACGCAAACTGCGACGTCGTGGTGTGTGTGCCTTTCACCGATATCCCCGCGGTCAGCGCGGCGGTAAAGGGGAGCAATATCCATGTCGGCGCACAGAACGTGCATTTTGCCGAAAAGGGCGCCTATACGGGTGAGATCTCTGCGGAAATGCTCAAAGAATTCGGCGTCGAATACGTCATTATCGGCCACAGTGAACGCCGTCAATATTTCGGCGAAACGGACGAAACGGTCAATAAGCGCATGCTCGCCGCGCTGGCGGCGGGGCTGACCCCCATCGTATGCGTCGGCGAAAGCCTTGAAGAGCGCGAAACCGGCAAGACGGAATCCGTCCTCGCCGTGCAGATCGAGGAGGGCCTCAAGGGGCTGGATGACGTTTCCAAGATCGTCATCGCCTACGAACCTGTTTGGGCGATCGGCACCGGAAGAACGGCGACGGCAGAGCAGGCGAACGAAACGATCGCCTTTATCCGTAAAAAGTGTGCCGAAGTATTCTGCCCGAACTGCGCGCAAAAGGTACGCATCCAGTACGGCGGCAGTATGAACGCTAAAAACTGCAAAGAGTTGATGGCGATGCCAGAGATCGACGGCGGCTTGATCGGCGGCGCTTCCTTGAAGGCGGACGATTTTTCCGTCATTGTCAATTACGACAAATAAGAGGAATATTTTCAAGATCGGACGAAGAGAGCGCGGAATTTTTTCGCGTTCTCTTTTTTGTTCAATAAAACCCGCGGACGAATTTGGCCGGTGACCGATGAGGGGGAGGGAAGGGTTAAACCCACATCAGCTGCAAGCGGTTCCATTCCCCCCGTCACGAAAGACGGCAAAGTAAACAAAAAAGGCTTCCCCCTCAGGGGGAAGCTGTCACCGCAGGTGACTGATGAGGGAAGGGGATAACTGAGCCATTCATCCACCGCAAGCGGGTTCCCCTTGGGAGAAAGCAAAAGGAAATATACGAGCGAGAGGGCTGACAGCCCGAAAATAAAGATCCACTGGCTTTGCCGGCGGATCTTTATTGCACTTCGACACGGATGATTTTTCGGCTCGTCGCACGACGAAAAGGATGTCATACGGCAAAAGAGGTTTCAGACAGATGTCCGAAACCCTCTTTTGTGGATTGCATTTAAAGTCTGAATACGGGTTCTCCGTTTTCAAATTGCACTTCCAAAACGTGTGCATGGCGATCGGGGTTGTTCAGCGGATCGCCCGAAATATATTTGTCCGAATAATCGCGGTAGTGGAGAATGCACAGCACCTCTCCGTCGTCGCCTGTCGTAAAGCAGTTATGCCCGGGGCCGAACACCTTCTTTTCGGGATCCGTTTTGAGTACGGGATATCTCTTTTTTGACCAAACATGCGGATCCAAAAGGTCGGCGTCCTCGTCGGCAGAAAGGATGCCCATGCAGTACATCTGTCCCGTCGCGCTCGCCGAATAGGTCACAAAAATTTTGCCGCCGTGTTTGAGTACGGCAGGGCCTTCGCAGACCCAAAAGTCGATGCGCTCCCAATCATAGTCGGGGGTAGTCAAAAGCACTTGCACCGTCTTCAGTTTGTTGGGCGCCTCCATTTCGGCAATATACAGGTTAGAGATGCCGAAGCGCCTGTGTACCTTTTCCGCCCAAATAAAGTAACGCTTGCCCCTGTGTTCGAAGGTGGTCGCGTCCAGCGAAAATTCCGTAAACGAATAGCTGTCATATCCGTTCTTGCGCCTGCCCGAAGGGGAACGGTGCGCCTGCATCATGCCGAGCTCGATCCAAGGGTCGTTCATGGGATCCTGTCCCGTACATTCGAGCACATAGGGCCGTATCTCCCATATTTTTTTGCTTTCGCCCGCGGCAAAGTAGATGTACCATTTGCCGTCGATGTAGTGGATTTCCGGCGCCCAGATGTGCGAGGCCATGATGCCTTCCTCGTGTTTGCGCCAAATGACCTTCTCTTCGGCGTCCGTGATCCCGTTGATCGTCGTCGATTTGCGGATGCAGATCCTGTCATATGCGGGATAAGTCGCCGTAAAATAATACGTTCCGTCCGTGTGCTTGTAGACGTAAGGGTCGGCCCTGCCGAGCACCAAAGGGTCATTGTACTTAGCCATAAATTTTACCGCCTTGTAAATTGTATTTCCTTCTGCTTTATTGTAACATTGCAGGCTTGCGATGTCAATTCGATTTTTAAAAATTCTGTGTAAAAAATCAAAAAAAATTCGGCAAATTGCAGGTTCGATTTGCCGAATCGTTCACTTAAAAAACAACTCGGCCGGCGCGGCAAACGTTCGGCCGCCGCCTTTCGCGGCGGAGCGGCCGCCGATTTTTCTGATTTTGCAATTTCATTTTAAAAAGACTAATTTTGTTGCAAAAGCAACAGTATTTTTGTCGTTACAATGTTACAATATGAACGAAAAGACCGAGATAAAGATCTCGGAAAAATAAAAATCGAGAGGTTATTGTTATGAAAAGATGTGCGATTTGCGGCGAAATCGTCGCCGATGATGTAACTGTTTGCCCCGTTTGCAAAGCGACTAAATTTGTCCCCATCGATGACAGCGCGGAAATCAAATTTGCCTGCGTGCACGAAGTGGGCGTCGCAAAGGGGCTCGACGAAGAAGTCGTAAAGGGCCTGCGCGCGAACTTCGAAGGCGAGTGCACCGAAGTCGGCATGTACCTCGCGATGGCGCGCGTCGCCGAAAGGGAAGGATATCCCGAAATCGCGGAAGCATACAAGCGCTATGCGTATGAAGAGGCAGAGCACGCTTCTAAATTTGCAGAATTGCTCGGCGAGTGCATCACCGATTCCACCAAGAAAAACTTGGAAATGAGAGTGGCGGCGGAAACGGGCGCCTGCGCAGGGAAGCTCGAGATCGCTAAGCGCGCCAAAGAGTTGGGGTATGACGCCATTCATGACACCGTTCACGAAATGGCGAAGGACGAAGCGCGTCACGGCGCAGGCTTCAACGGGCTGTTGAAGAGATATTTCAAGTAAGAAAACGCATATATTGCGGTCAATACGGCTACAAAAACGCATAAAAAGGACAGGCAATCCGCCTGTCCTTTTTTCATGCCGTTAATGTATGGGTGGAAAAAAAATGGAAGTCTGTTTTTATCAAATGGCGTTTTTATATGAAAAGTGGAAGTTGAAAAAGGTGGAAATTTTTTGTTGATAAAATCTTGGATTTTGATACACATTCTGCACAACCAGCAAAGAGGATGACCTTTCACCTAAAAGCAATCGAAGTTGCTTGCTATCCTCCAAAGAGTTTCCTCAAAGCCATACCACGCCAAAAGGTTTTTATTGTTCGCACCTTCGGCAAAGTAGTCGCTATCTTCCCATTCCTGAAACATATCCTTTGGGCTTTGCGCCTCTGCCTCCCGCATGGATTCCGTAAGTAGGGCATTGGTGAAAGTGCATTCTATGGATGCAGCGGGCTGACGAGTATAACCATCCCCGACAGTGTGACGAGTATCGGTGATGACGCATTCTATAATTGTAGCAAGTTGACGAGTATAATCATCCCGAACGGCGTGACAAGTATTGGTGAAAGTGCATTCTATGGATGCAGCGGGCTGACGAGCATCACGCTTCCGTTTTTGGGCAGTAGCGCTGCCGCAACGAGCGTTTCAAGGTCTACATTGTTCGGCTATATCTTCGGCACAAGCAACTATACGGGCAGCACTGCGGCACAGCAATATTATGGTTATAGGTTTTCTCAAACTTATTATATTCCCACATCGCTTCAGCGCGTGACGATAACGGGCGGAAAAATCCTTTACGGTGCATTTTATAATTGTAGCGGGTTGACAAGTGTGACGATCGGCAACGGCGTGACAAGTATCGAAAGCTCTGCGTTCTATGGTTGCAGTAGGTTGACGAGCGTCGTGTTTGAAAATCCAAACGGTTGGTGGGTGTCTACTTCATTTACAGCGACAAGCGGAACGGTAATTCCCAGTAGCCAACTCTCTAATCCGTCTACCGCAGCAACCTATCTAACATCTACTTATTACTATTATTATTGGAAACGCAATTCAATGGGTACAAATAATTAATAGTGAATAAACGTAGAAAAGGGCTGTACAATCTGCAAAAGACAGTACAGCCCCTCTCTATGTTCAAAATGCAATATTCAGTTGTTCAGACGGCGGCTGTCGTGAGGGGATATGCCGCCGTTTTTGTTTATTATACAGTATTATTTGTCCTGTTCATCTTGCGAAACTGATTTACTCCATTGTTGTTTTGTGACATGAAAAATGACCTCCTAAGTGGAAAAAAGGTGGACTTTTTCAAAATCACACTCTCCATATAAATATTTTAGGTGGAAAAATTTATAGTAAAAATTGACAAAACAAGGCGTTTTTCCATATTTTTCCGATGAATTTGAGGCATTTATGCGATTTTCAAAACGACACCGTTCACGAAATGGCGAAGGACGAAGCGAGTCACGGCGCAGGCTTCAACGGGCTGTTGAAGAGATATTTCAAAGACTAAAATCGTTATAGACGTTCGTCAAAAAAGCACCGCAGAGCGCGGTGCTTTTTGCATATGCCCCGCAGTGCCGGTAATCAGGGGCATAAAAAGCGGTTTGACAAAAAAAGATTTCCCATCGGGGGAAGGTGCGGCATATCCGAACGGCTCCTTAGATTTTTCCTTAATAAAAAAATATCCGTCGGCATGACCGATGGATATTTTCTGTATGCTCGCTAACCGATTGCGCAAAATAAGGGCGGACGTATCTTATTTTCGCGTTTATTCTTCTTCGTCTGTGCCGTCCGTCGTCGAAACATCGTAGCGGATCTTGTCGTTTTTGGATAAAATTTCCTTTGTAAATTCGTTATACCATTCGGGTTTGACTACAATGACGGTATAGCGGTCATTTTTAAAATAGAGGACAAGTTTGTTCGTCTTTGTAAACAGGTGGACAGATTCAATGTCGGCGATCTTATAGGCGCTCTTGATGATGCCGAACCATAGAACCACTTCTTTATCCGTGATCTGATAGACGGAACGGATGAGGATGGAAACGAGGATCACGATCAGCAGCACGCAGGCCAGCAAGATCACGACGTGCTGTATGCCGAGCAAAACGGTGGAAAATCCGTACTTGTCGATCCTGTAAATGGTCAGGCAAATACCGCCCACCGCCGCCACGAGCGCGGCGATCAAAAAAATAAGGATGAGTTTGGAAAGTTTGAATTTATAGCTCTTCATGGCATCCTCCGTAAATAAATTGTAACACATATGCCGCCAAAAAGCAAGAGGTTGCCGACAATTGTCGATTTTTTCTATCCGTATAATATTCCATTCGGTTTATGTTAAGCGGTGTATAAGTATTTTTTATCCGTTTATACCGTCATTTTGCTTGTAAATTGCCTGCAAAAGGTGTAAAATAACTTCGGGTTTTGAGAAAGCAAACTGTGGAGGTGGATCCCGTGTTTGATCCTTCCGCGCAGCTTCTCGCGTTCAACAGCGAGGAACTGCAAGAAAAAGTTTTTCCGAAAAATGTCATACAGATCGGTTCTTTTGCCGTCAACGACAGCGTGATCTCCGGCTTTATCGTCGTCATCGTGCTGCTGATCGTCGCGCTCATCCTCAGGCTTACCATCATCCGCAAATGGAAAACGACCCCCACGGGCGGACAGATGTTTCTCGAATGGCTGGTGAGCTTTTTCGATAAGAGTGCGGACGAGATGACCGAAAAGTACAGCGGTTTGATGGGGCCGTATACGTTGGGAGCCGCCGCGTACATCTGTTGCGGCGTGCTCATCGAATTGTTCGGCTTGCGTCCCGCCATTGCAGACGTATGCGCCTGTCTCGCACTTGCGCTGTGCTCGTTTTTGTTCATCCATACGTTGGGTTTTGTCAAAAACAAGCAGCGGCGTCTGCTGCATTATGTAAATCCCATCAATATCATCACAGATCTCGCGGTGCCCGTTTCAATGACTTTCCGTCTGTTCGGCAGCATCTTGAGCGGCATGGTGATCATGGATCTCATCTATATTGTCGTGGAAAGCATTTGGTATTTTGGACTTCCCGTCGTGATCCCCGCGATCCTGACGCCGATCTTTACCTTGTTCCACGCATTGATTCAATCGTATGTATTTGCGTCGCTGACGCTGACGTTCGTTTCGGAAGCGATCGAAACCAGGCCAAAGAAGCCGAAAAAAAAGCGAAAGCAGAAAACCGCGTCCCCGGCGGCGGGCGCGGCGGAATAAATAACTCTGTTCAACAGGATATCTTACGGAGGTAGGACATGGAACTTTTAGTCACTATGATGGTAAACTTGCTCGTCGATATGGGCCCGGCGATCGGCGCGGGCATTGCGGCGCTGACCGGTCTCGGCGCGGGCGTCGGCATGGGCATTGCAACGGGCAAAGCGGTGGAAGCGACCGCGCGTCAGCCCGAAGCGGTCGGCAAGATCAGAACGATGCTTTTGTTGGGGCTCGCCTTTGCGGAAACGACGGCGATCTACGGGCTTCTGATCAGTATTCTCCTTATCTTTATGTAAAATTTTATGAAAAAAACTGTGGCAAAGGTGCGCAATGTTTGATTTTATGGCAGATACGATGATGCTGTCGGCGTTCTCGGATATGCTCGATAGAATGGGCATCACATGGTCGAGCATCCTTCTCCATTTAATTGCTTTGGTCATTCTTACGGTCGGGCTTTATCTTCTCTTGTTCAAGCCGGTCAAAAAGATGATCCGCGAACGGCAGGAAAAGGTGAAGAAGATCGAAAAGGAGAACGCCGACCTCAACGAGGAGGTCAAAGAACTGAAAAACAGTTCTGAAAAGGTGCTCTCCGAAGCGAAAAAAGAGGCTGCCGCCATGCACGAAAGTGCTGTTAAGGTCGCCAATCAAAAGGCAAATGACATTTTAAGCGAGGCGAAGGCAAAAGCCAAGGCGCTCATCGACCGCACGGAAACGGAAATGGATGAAGAGCGCAAAAAGCTGCAGGCGGACGTGGAGAAACAAATTGCGGACGTCTCGCTGCTCGTAGCCGAAAAGGTGATCGGGCGGGATATCTCCAAGGAGGACAACCGCCGCCTCATCGAAGCGAGCATCAAAGAGTGGAGCGAAAAGGAAAATGGCTAAGGAAGAATTGGTGGCAAAAGTCGTCGTATCCGAAAAGCCGGACGACGGCATTCTGCGTTTGGTCGCGGATTTTATCAAACAACGCGGCTGTTATCGGGCAGAATATGTCATCGACCCCGATATCCTCGGTGGTATCGTCATACGCATCGGCGACAAGGTTTACGACGGCTCCGTCAGAAGCCGCCTCGAAACCGTCCGCCAGTCATTGTAAAGAGAGAACATTATGATCGATTTGAACGAAATCGGCCGCGAATTGAAAGAAAAGATCTCCCGTGTTTCCGATCATAGTCAAGAAAGGTCTACGGGCAAGATCGTCTATTCGGGCGACGGCATTATAAAAGTCGCAGGGCTTCCCGGTGTGCAATATAACGAATTGCTGGAAGTCCGGGGCGGTTACCAGGCGCTGGCGCTCAACTTGGAGCATGACAGCGTGGGTGCCGTCCTTTTTTCGGGCGAAGATAAAGTACGTTTCGGCGATTATGTCTATTCTACCGGCAAAACGGTGCAGATGCAGGTAGGGGAAGAGCTGCTCGGAAGGGTCGTCGATCCCTTGGGAGCCGCGCTCGACGGTCTCGGCGAAATCGCGACCGGCAAGACGCGCCCCGTCGAATTTCCCGCTCCCGCCATCATGGACAGGGGCAAAGTCAACAAACCGCTGCAGACGGGTATCCTCGCCATCGACAGCATGATCCCGATCGGCAGAGGGCAGCGCGAACTGATCATCGGGGACAGGCAGACGGGCAAAACCGCCATTGCGGTCGATACCATCCTCAACCAAAAGGGCGAAAACGTCATCTGCATCTATGTTTCGATCGGGCAGAAGGCTTCATCGCTCGCCAAAACGGTCAACACCCTCCGCACGGGCGGGGCGATGGAGTATACCTGCGTCGTATGCTCCACGGCGGACGACGCGGTCCCCATGCAGTATATCGCGCCGTACAGCGGCTGTGCCTTGGCGGAATATTTCATGTATCAGGGCAAAGACGTGCTTATTGTCTATGACGATTTGTCCAAACACGCCGTTGCCTACCGCGCGATGAGCCTGCTTTTAAAACGTCCGGCCGGCCGCGAGGCATACCCGGGCGACGTATTCTATCTGCATTCCCGCCTGCTGGAGCGCGCGGCAAAACTATCCGAGGCAAAGGGCGGCGGCTCTATCACGGCGCTTCCCATCGTCGAAACGCTTGCGGGCGATATCTCGGCTTACATCCCGACCAACGTCATTTCCATCACCGACGGGCAGATCTATCTCGAAAGCGAGCTGTTCAACAGCGGCGTGCGTCCCGCGGTCAACGTGGGGCTTTCCGTGTCCCGCGTGGGCGGAAGCGCACAGCGCAAGGCGATCCGCCAGATCTCCGGCCAGCTGCGTATCAACCTTGCACAGTACAGAGAACTCGCCATCTTTATGCAATTCGGATCCGATCTCGATAACGAAACGCAAAAGACGCTCAGCCGCGGCGCCAAGCTCACGGATACCCTAAAACAGCGTCAGTATCTCAATTATACGGTCAAAGAGATGATCGTGCTTTTGGTCGTTTCCCAGAGCGACCTGATCGACGATATCCCCGCCAAAAAGGTGACCGAATTTAACGAAGGGCTGCTCGATTATCTGCGCATCAACCAAAGCGATCTTCTCGGAGCCATCGCCCCGGATACCGCCGTCACCGACGAATTGCGGGAAAAGATCCTTGCGGCGGCAAAAGAATTTATCGATCTTACCCTCGGAGACGAGGAGGAAAACCATGTCTGATACCGCCGAGATCAAGCATCGCATCAAGAGCGTGAGCGACACCCATCAGATCACCAAGGCGATGGAACTGATCTCCGTATCCAAGATGCGCAAGGCGATGGAAAAACAGGCGGTCAACGCGGCGTATTTCAACAGCGTTCGTTCGACGATCAAGGATATCATGCGGCACAGTACCGATATCCGCCACAAATACCTCGTGCATCGGCCGAACGATCGTACGGCGTACATCGTCATTGCGGGTGATAAAGGGCTGGCGGGTGCTTTCAACAGCAACGTACTGAATATGGCGTGGGAACACATGCAGACCCGCCCCGTGCACTACGTCGTCACGATCGGGCAGATGGCGCGCGCTTTTTTCGAAAACAAGCACCAACCGGTCGACCTTGAATTTACGCACGCCGTCACCAATCCCACGCTGCATGACGCGCGCGGCATCATGCGCGACATTCTCGACTTATACGACAGAAATTTGATGGATGAAGTGATCGTCGTCTTTACGCGCATGTATTCCACCGCTTCCCAAAAGCCGGAGATGGTGCGCCTACTTCCCATCGTCGAATCAGATATTCCCGGAGAGGAAACTTCCTCCTTCACCGGAGAAATACTTTACGATCCTTCTCCGAAGGAAGTATTGAACGTTCTCGTGCCGCAGTATCTCGTCGGCATGATCTATTCGGTGCTTATCCATTCTTTTGCGAGCGAACATGCTTCGCGCATGTTGGCGATGTCTAACGCGAACAAGAATGCGGATAAAATGCTGGAGGCGCTCAATCTCGAATACAACCGTTCCCGCCAGAGCGCGATCACAACCGAGATTTTGGATCTCGTGTCGGGCCGCTTTGCGGACGGAAGATGACGCATATAGGTGAAAGATATGGTCAATCCAGGTAAAATTTATCAAATCATCGGGCCGGTGGTGGACGTACACTTCGAAGGAGCTCTCCCGCCCGTATATGAAAAACTCGTCGTGGAGGGGCGCGAAGTATCCCTCGAGGTGCTCGCGCATGTGCAGCGCGGCGTCGTGCGCTGCATCTCCATGAATGCGACGGAGGGGCTTTCCCGCGGGCTGACCGTGCTCGATACGGGCGCGCAGATCAGCGTCCCCGTCGGGGAAGAGGTGCTCGGCAGGGTCATGAACGTCTTGGGCGAGCCGATCGACGAAAAAGGCGAGATCAAGGCGGGAACGCATTGGAATATCCACCGCAAGCCCCCCGCTTTTTATGACCAAAGCCCTTCGACGGAAGTTTTTGAAACGGGCATCAAGGTCATTGACCTCATCGCGCCGTACAGCAAGGGCGGCAAGATCGGTCTGTTCGGCGGCGCGGGTGTCGGCAAAACGGTGCTCATCATGGAACTCATTCACAATATTTCCAAAGAGCACGGCGGATACTCCATCTTTACGGGCGTCGGCGAACGCTCGCGAGAAGGAAACGACATGATCTCCGACATGGAAGAGTCGGGCGTCATTAAGAACACCGCATTGGTCTACGGCCAGATGAACGAACCGCCCGGAAGCCGCATGCGCACCGCCTTTACGGGGCTGACCATTGCGGAATATTTCCGCGACGTCAAACGGCAGGATGTGCTCCTGTTTATCGACAATATCTACCGTTACATTCAGGCGGGCAGTGAAGTGTCCGCTCTCCTCGGAAGGATGCCGTCTGCGGTCGGCTATCAGCCGACGCTCGCCACGGAAATGGGGCTTTTGGAAGAGCGCATCGCCTCCACCCGCCGCGGGTCTATCACCTCTATCCAGGCCGTCTATGTCCCGGCAGACGATATCACCGACCCCGCGCCGGCGGCGATCTTTTCCCATCTCGATGCCACGACGGTGCTTTCGAGAAAGGTCGTGGAGACGGGTATCTATCCCGCCGTGGATCCGCTCGAATCCAATTCCCGCATTCTTGACCCGCAGATCGTGGGACAGGAGCATTACGATGTCGCGAACCGCGTCATCGCCACGCTGCAGCGGTATAAAGAATTGCAGGACATCATCGCCATCTTGGGGATGGAAGAGCTGTCAGAAGAGGATAAACAGGCCGTTTTCCGCGCGCGCAAAATTCAAAAATTCATGTCGCAGCCATTCTTTGTATCCAAAATATATACGGGCTTGGAAGGGCGGTATGTCCCTTTGCAGGCGACGATTGAAAGTTTTAAAACGATCCTTTCGGGCGAAGTGGACGACCTCCCCGAAAACGCATTTTTCAACGTCGGCGATATCGACGAGGCGAAGGAAAAGGCAAAAACGATGCGCGCCGACGCATAAATTTTTGCACTATGCCGCAGGGCAAAGGAGGGCGCAATGAATAAATTTTATCTTGAAATTATCACGCCCGAAAAGGTTTTTTTCCGCGGTGAGGCGGAAAGCGTCAATATCCCTTCCATCGGCGGGGCGTGTACGATCATGGCAGGGCATCAGCCCATGGTGTTCGCTACCGAGCCGGGTACCATCCGTATCACGGCGGACGGCGAAACGCGCGAAGCCTTTATGAGCGAGGGATTTATCGAGGTGCGCCCCGACGAAACGATCGCCTTTGCGCAGGCGGTGGAATGGCCGGAGGATATCGACGAGCGCCGCGCGCAGGAGGCAAAAGAACGCGCGGAAGAGATGGTGCGCCGCAACCGCAGCGCGGCCGAATATCAGCTCAACCGCCTCGCGCTGCAGAGGGCGTTTGCGCGCCTGCGCGTCAAACACCGCGGGCACGACTGATCTGGCGTACAAACGGGTTGATTTTTATATCGAAATTATATGGAAGAAGGGCTTGCGAATCATCGCAAGCCCTTCAAATTTTTAAAATTCACTTTGTCAAAGGCAGGGCGCGGCCGTGCCGTCGGCTTCCTTTATATACAATCGATTTTGGTTACGATGTTGGGCACGAGCCGTACAGCGGGTGCGCCCTTCGATGCGTATCCGACGGCGGCGGCGCCCACGGGCGTAAAGCCTTCGGGCAGGCGCAGCAATTCTTTGAATGCCGCTTTTTCGCGCAGGGCGTTGATAATGCCGCACACATACAGGCTGCCCAAACCGAGGTCTGTGGCTTCCAGCATCATATTTTGAATGAGGCATGCGGCGTTTGCAAAGGCGATATGCGTCGGTTCTTTGACGGAAACGACGATCAGCGCGGGCGCGCCGTGGATGGGGTCGGCTTTGTCGTCGCCCATCTCTTCCCGCGCCATTTTTAAGAATTTTGCCAAGACGTCCCTGTTTGTCACCTGCGTCAGATGCAGCGTATCGTAAGCGCGCATGCCGACGGGCGCATACAGTGCCGCTTGGACGATTTTTTCCAGCTTGTCCCTGTCTACGGATACCCTTTGAAAGTCGCGTATCGACTTCCTTGCCGCAATACATTCGAATGTTTGCATCGTTCCCTCCTTTATTTTTGATAAATATTCCCTCCGTGGCAGTCGATGGCGACTACGCACGGAAAATTTTCGAAGGTAAAGCGGTACACCGCTTCGCTCAGCAGATCGGGGAAAGCGATCAGTTCGCTCTTTTTTACGGCGTTGCCGTACAGCGCGCCCGCACCGCCGATCGCGGCAAAATAGACGGCATTGTTTTTTACGATCGAATCGACCACCTCTGCGCTTCGTTCGCCCTTGCCGATCATTCCTTTCAGCCCCAGCCCGAGCAGCCGCGGCGTAAAGGAGTCCATGCGGGCGCTTGTCGTGGGGCCGCAGCTGCCGCACGCCTTGCCCGCGGGGGCAGGGCAGGGACCGGCGTAATAAATGGTTTCTCCGCGCAGTGCAAATGGCAGGGGCTTCCCGTCGTCCAAAAATTCGCAGATGCGCTTGTGGGCGCAATCTCTGCCCGTCAAAATCGTGCCCGAAAGGAGCACGCCTTCTCCCGCTCTTAAATTTTCGATCGCCTCTTCCGTGAGGGGCAGCGTAATATTTTTCATGTTTCCGATCTTTCCTTTGCGTTGAGCCGCTCTCTGAGCTCCGTTTTTACCTTTGCGAGATCTGCATCGCACAGCAGTGGCAATACGTTTTCCAGTTCCTCGGGCGGAAGATCCCACCATTTGAATTGCTGCAAGATCCCGATCAATTCGTCGTCGAAGCGCTTTTTGATAAATTTTGCCGGATTGCCGCCCACAACGGTATACGCTTCCACATCCTTGGTAACGACCGATTGCGCCGCCACGATCGCGCCGTCGCCGATCTTTACGCCCGGCAGGATGACGCAGTTCCGCCCGAACCAAACGTCGTTGCCGATCACGGTATCTCCCTTATGCGGCAATTGTGAAAGGTGTGCCGGCACGATCTTTGCCCATTTTTCGCTCATGATGTTGAACGGATAGGTCGTTGCGCTGCATAGCCGATGGTTCGCGGCGCCCATGATAAACTGCGTGCCGCTCGCGATCTGGCAAAACTTGCCGATGATGAGCCGATCCCCGAAAATGGGGTAGTTGAATAAAATATTGTTCTTTTCGAACCCCATCGGATCCTTTTCGTCGTCGTAGTAAGTGTAATCTCCCACGAAAACGTTGGGCGCTTTGATCACGTTTTTGATATAACAGCTCGTGTGAAATTCATTGGGAAATATGACGTTCGGATCCGGAAAGCCTATCTTTTCTTTCAAATGATCACCTTTTTAAAGTATTATGTCTGGCATAAAGCGCTCATATAACCGTCTTGGCGCAGCGCACGCAGTGGCATTGGATATTGATGGCGACGGGCAGTCCCGCGATGTGCGTAGGGGCGATCTCACAGGAAACCCCGATGGCGCTCGTCTTGCCGCCGAAGCCCTGCGGCCCGATGCCAAGGTCGTTGATCCGCTGCAGTGCCGCCTCTTCGATCGCGGCGACGTCCTTTCTCGGATGATGAGAACCGACTTCGCGCGTCAGCGCCTTTTTGGCGAGCAGGGCGCAGGTATCGAAAGTGCCGCCGATGCCCACGCCCGCGTAGACGGGCGGGCACGGCTTGCTGCCGGCCAGCGCGACCGTCTCGACGATCGCGTCGACGATGCCGTCTATACCCTTGGCGGGCGTCAGCATATAGATGCGCGACATGTTTTCGCTCCCGAATCCCTTGGGCAGAAAGGTGAGCGCGATCTTGTCGCCCGCAACGATCTCCGTATGCAGAGCGGCGGGCGTATTGTCGGCGGTGTTCGCCCGCGTGATGGGGTCGCAAATGCTCTTGCGGAAGCAAAAATCCTTGTACGCTTTTCTTACGCCGTCGTCGACGGCGTCCGCGAGCAATTTGCCCTCGATATGCACTTCCTGCCCGATCTCCGCCAGCACGACGGCGTAACCCGTATCTTGGCAGATCGCCATCTGCTCTTCGGCGGCGATATCGGCATTCTTGAGCAGGGCGGAAAGCGCGAAGCGCGCGCCTTCTCCTTCCTCGCTGCGTTCCGCCCTTTCGAGCGCCGCGCGGCAGGAGGGGATCAGATGCAGGCAGGCTTCCCGTGCAAGGCGGTATACCGCCCGTTCGATCTCTTCGGAAGAAATTGTTCTCATCGTAAAAACCTCGGTAAAAGGGCGGCGTCCGATCCGCCTTTCCTCCCTATTATAGCAAAAAATTTAAAAAAGGAAAAGATTTTTATTTACTTAAAAGCCGATTTCCGATATAATATTTGTCATGGAACAAAAAAACAACGATCAATTCCCCGCAAAGCGGGGCGGGCTCCTGCAACAGCCCCGTAAAGTGATGAGCGGCATCGTATATTCCGCGGCCATCGTGCTGATGCTCGTTTTGAGCCTGCTCTTTTCCTTTACGCTGACGGCGGTCATGTCCGTCACGGGCGCCGATCTGGCAGAGCTGCAGGGGCAGGACTGGTATAAATATCTCTCTTACGGCCTGTATCAGCTCGCCTATATCGCCGTCGTGCTCGTCTTTACCTTCTTGTACAAGCAGAAACCGCGCGAGTACGGCTACCGCAGGGCGCATTGGAAATATTACATCGTCGCCGCGCTCCTCGCCTTCGGTCTGCTGTTCAGCCTGAACTGGGCGAACGGGCTGTTTATCGATCTGTTAGAACTGATCGGTTACACGGCGCCGTCGTCCTCTCTTCCCTCGCTCGAAGGGGGCGGCATCGTCGGCGTGCTCATCGTCGTGGCGGTGCTTCCCGCCATTTTGGAAGAGACTATCTTTCGCGGCATCATTTTGGACGGCATTAAAGAGATCGGCACCGTCGCCGCCTGCCTTTTGGGCGGGCTGCTCTTCTCGATCTTTCATCAAAGCCCCGCGCAGACGATCTATCAGTTTATTTGCGGGGCGGTGTTCACCCTCGTGGCGATCCGCGCCGATTCCCTTTTGCCCGCCGTATTTATGCACTTTGCCAACAACGCGATCATCATTTTCGACGCAAAGTACGGCTTTTTGACCAATATGAGCCGGGGCGCCTACATCGCCGTGACCGCTGTGTCGGCGGCGGCATTGCTCGGTACGCTCGCCTATCTCATCTTCTGCGACAAGAGAGGCAACCGCAAAAAGGAGGGGGAGATCAAGCCGTTTATTTACGGCGCCCTCGTCGGCATCATCGCGGCGGGCATCATGTGGATCGCCTCCCTCGTCACGGGGTTGGGGGGCTGAACATGCAGAAGATCAACCTCGTCTGCGTCGGCAAACTCAAAGAAAAATTTTGGGCAGACGCCGTCGCGGAATACTGCAAGCGCCTTTCCCGCTTTGCTTGCGTCAACGTCCGCGAACTTGCGGAAAAGAGGACGCTCAAAGAGGAGGCGGAAAACATCCTCAAAGAACTGCGCGGCGCCGCCGTCGTCCTCGCGGTGGAAGGCAAAAAATTTTCCAGCGAAGCGTTTGCGGAAAAAATCAAGGCATATGCCGATGCCGGACAGGAAGTCACCTTCGTCATCGGTTCCTCCTGCGGGCTGGACGCGAGCGTCAAGGCGAGGGCGGATCTGCTTCTCTCTTTTTCGGATATGACTTTCCCGCATCAATTGATGCGCGTCATTTTATGCGAACAGCTCTACCGTGCCTATATGATCAACGGCGGCGGAGAGTATCATAAATGAGCCGATCCCCGTTCGGACCATGCTTTGCTCTGCGGTAAAGCGGTACGTCTGCCGCTCGGCAGGGCTTTCCGCCACACGGTTTTTTCCGCTTTTCCATATAATGCAGTATGGATGCGGTCGAAAAGGTGTATCGGTTTTACGAAAGCTGGCGGGGCGAAAAGTTTGTTTACGGCAAAAGCGTTTCAGGCAAGCCGCTTGTCGGCTTTTTTGTGGGCAAGCATACCTATCCCGTGCTCTTGTTGCAATACGCCATTCACGCGCGGGAATGGATCACCTCTCTCCTTGCGCTCGAACATATAAAGCGCGGCGTTTCGCAGGGCGGCGCCTATATCCTGCCATTGACCAATCCGGACGGCGCGTTGCTCTCCCTGTGCGATCCTGCCCGCACTCTTTGGAAGGCGAACGCAAACGGCGTCGATTTGAACGTCAATTTTCCCGCCCTGTGGGGAACGGGCGTCTCCAATACCTTTGCGCCCTCTTCACAGAACTATGTGGGCGCGCGCCCGCTCTCCGAACCGGAAACGCGCGCGCTCGTTCGCTTTACGGGTAAGGTGCGACCGAGCGCCACGGTCAGCTATCACACCAAGGGGAGAGAGATCTATTGGGAATTTTTTCAGCAGGGTGCGGCGCTCGAGCGGGATAAGCGCCTCGCTTCGGCGCTCGCCGACGAAACGGGCTACACGGCCAAAACGATAGTGGGCAGCGCGGGCGGCTATAAAGATTGGTGCATCCGCGCGCTGCGCATCCCCGCTTTCACCATCGAAGCGGGAAGCGACGCGTTTGCGCATCCGATCGGAGAAGGGGCTCTCCCCGCTCTCGTGCGCGAAAACATCGGCGTTCCCGAGCGCCTCGGTAAGGAGCTTTTGCCATGGAAGACAAAGTAAAATTTATGCGCGCGGCGATCGCCCGTGCGAAAAAGGGACTGGCGCAGGGCGAAGTGCCCGTCGGTGCCGTCGTCGTCGCAAACGGCAAGGTCATCGCTTCCGGTTATAACCGCAGGGCAAAGACGCAGACGGCGATCTCTCATGCCGAAACGTACGCCATCGACCGCGCCTGCAAAAAATTTAAGAGCTGGCGCCTGCCCGACTGCGATCTGTATGTGACCCTCGAGCCGTGCCCGATGTGTATGGGAGCGGCGCTGAACGCCCGCATCCGCAAGGTCTATTTCGGCGCATATGAGCAGAAGGGGCGCTCTATGACGAAAGAGCTTGCCGAAAGCAACCTTCTCAACCACACGCTCGAAGTGGAGGGCGGCGTGCTCGAGGAGGAGTGTTCCGCCCTGCTGAGCGGTTTTTTCAGACAGATGCGCGAACGCACGAAGCGCGAGCCGCAGGATTGAACGCTCGCTCCCTCGCTTCTTTTGCAAAATATTGCTGCAGCGGCGCGCAATTCGTTTGACACATTGCGCGAAAAAACGTAAAATAGATGCATAGTCTCTCGGCGAGGAAAATCGCGGGAGCGCCTAACCCGAACGCATGTGAACGTTTCGGGCACAGGGGGCGGCAAAACGAAAAAGTTTTGCGCGGCTTTTACAAACAAAAGCCGTTATCTGTATCCGTCATAGACCGGCAGTCGCGCTGCGGCGCGGCTGCCGCACATTCATAGCGTTTCGGAGGTACACATGATAACACACGGCAACGAGATCAAGATCTTTGCGGGCAATTCCAACCGTCCTTTGGCGGAAGCGATCGCGAAGAAGCTGAACACCGAGCTCGGCGGAGCGGAGGTCGGGCGCTTTTCCGACGGCGAAACGGCGGTTCACATTGACGAAACCGTCCGCGGCAGAGATCTTTTCATCATCCAGTCCACGTCCGCGCCCGTCAATGACAATTTGATGGAACTGTTGATCCTCATCGATGCGGCGCGCCGCGCAAGCGCCGGCCGTATCACGGCGGTCATGCCCTATTTCGGCTATGCCCGGCAGGACAGGAAGGCGCGCTCGCGCGATCCCATCACGGCAAAGCTCGTTGCCGACCTCATTACCGCGGCAGGGGCAGACAGGGTGCTTACCATGGACCTGCACGCCGCCCAGATCCAGGGCTTTTTCAATATTCCGCTCGATCATCTGCTCGGCGGGCCTACGCTCTACAACTATTTTAAATCGAAAAAGATCGTTGACGAAAATTTCGTCGTCGTATCGCCCGACATCGGTTCGGTCACCCGCGCGCGCAATGTCGCCATGAAGCTCAACTGCCAGATGGCGATCATCGACAAGCGCCGCCCTAAGGCGAACGTGATGGAAGTCATGAATATCATCGGCGATATCGAGGGCAAAAAGTGCCTCATGATCGACGACATGATCGATACGGCGGGCACCATCTGTCAGGGCGCGCAGGCGCTCATGGATCACGGCGCCAAGGAAGTATATGCGGGCTGTACGCATGCCGTGTTCAGCGGCCCCGCGATGGAGCGCCTCGAAAAGGCTCCCATCAAAGAGTTGGTCGTGCTCAACACCATCGATCTCCCGCCCGAAAAACAGCTGGACAAGATCACCGTGATCTCCGTTGCGGACATCTTCGCCGCGGCGATCGAAAACGTCTACCTCGACAAGCCGATGTCAAAAATTTACGACTGAGCGCGCCTCGATCTTTCTGCATTCACGGGCGGATCGAATGCGTTTTTAAAAAATTTTCAGAAAAATCGATTGCTGAATTTATGCCGCGTTTTGCAAAAAACGCGGCGTTCGCGCGTTCGGATATTCCCGTCGCGCCGCAAAAAAGGTAACTGCCATGTATCTGATCGTAGGGCTCGGAAATCCCGAAAAACAATACGAAACGACCTTTCACAATATGGGCTTTCTTGCCGTAGGGGAGGCAGCCGATAAACTCGGCGTCAAATTCAAAAAAAAGGAGTGCGAGGCTTCCGTCGCCGAAGCTTTCCTCGGCGGGGAAAAGGTCATCCTCGCCCGCCCCGTGACCTACATGAACGCGAGCGGCAGGGCGGTCAAACAGCTCTTGTCTAAATACAAGCTCCCCCCCGAAAACATGATCGTCATCTATGACGATTTCGATCTCCCCAAAGGCAAGCTCCGCATCCGCGCGTCGGGCAGTGCGGGCACGCACAACGGCATGCGCAGCATCATCGGCGAGATCGGCACACAGGAATTTCCCCGCATCCGCATCGGCATCAAGGATCCGGAAGTCAATATCCCTATCATAAATTATGTGCTTGCCAATATCCGCAAAGAGGACTATCCGCTCTTTGCCGACGCCTGTTCCGCCGCTGCCGACGCCGCCATCGAGTTCGCGCGCGGGGAAGATATCGAACATGTCATGAGCGCGTTCAATAAAAATTGAGCGCCGTATAAAACTATGCCCAAAAACTTTTTCAGTGCGCACAATTTAGGGGCCGATTGGCTCGGCCTTGCAAACGATCTCCGCCTCGGCACGCCGACGGCGGTTTTCGGCGTATCCGCGCCGCACCGCGCGCTCATCGCCGCCGCCTGTTTTTCCGGGCGCACCGTCTATGTATGCGACAACGCGCAGACCGCTTCCCGCATGGCGGAAGAGATCGCCGGCTTTTCGGGGATCATGCCCGCCCTGCTCTGCGCCAAAGACGAAGTGCTCTTGTACAAAGATGCCGTCAGTAAAGACGCGCTCTTCCGCCGCCTGAACGCGCTGTACGAAATTTCCCGCGGCGCCAAGTGCATCGTCGCGGATATCGAAAGCCTGCTGCAGCTTTTCCCAAAAAAGTTGCCCGTTTTAGAATTGAAAGAGGGGGAAGAGGTCGATTTCGCTTCTCTCTCTGCCCGCCTTGTCGGCATGGGATACGTGCGTTCGGCTGCCGTGGAATCCAAGGGCGCATTCGCCCTGCGCGGGGATATCCTCGACATTTTCCCGATCAACGGCGAAAATCCTGCCCGCGTCGACTTTTTCGGCGACACGGTGGAAAAGATCAAGCCTTATAATTTTGTCACGGGCGAAAGGCTTCCCCTCGTCTCCTCCCTTTCCGTCTGCGCCGCGACGGACGTCTTTTTCGAGGAAGGGGAACAAAAACGCGCCAAAGAAATTTTATTCGGCGAACTTTCCGATTTTAAGGATCCCGCCGCTTACAACCGCGCCGCGGCGATCGCGGGCGAGCTTGCCGCCAAACTGGATGCGGGTACGCCCTTCGGCGGGGCTTCTTTTCTCCTCCCCGTACTCGAAAATGCGGCGGATTTTGACGAATTTATCGGCGAAGCGTCGTATATATTCGACGAAACGAAACTGATCGCCGATAAACTCGAAGCGCTCGGCAAAGAGCACGAAGAGCGCTTTCGCCGGCTCTTGCACGGCGGCGAACTTTTTTCCTTCTCCCGCGGTCAGCTGCTTTCCAAACAAACATTTCAGCAAAAGCTGGCGGGAAAAGGATGTGCGGCGCTCCAGTCTTTCGCGTCTAAGACGTACTTTTTCGAGCCGCTCAAAGTATACAACATGCACTCCACGCCGGTGGGGCGGTATCTCAACAGTTTTCTCAACCTCGCCAACGATATCCGCAGCTGGCGTTCGAACGGTTACCGCGTCATGCTGTATTGCGGCAGCCCTTCCCGAGCGGAAAAGATGCGCGCCATGCTATCCGACGAGGGGATCTCTTATGTGCAGTGCCCCGCCGAACTGACCCTGCTGAAGGGGGTCGCCGTCTTAGACGAAGAGTTGGATCGCGGGCTGATCCTGCACGAGTGCAAGCTCGCCGTGATCGGCACGGGCGACATGTATACAAAATCGCCTGCCAAAAAGCGCATCCGCCGCAAGCGCAACGACATGTTCACGTCCCCCGAAGTGGGTGACTTTGCCGTACACGAAACGCACGGCGTCGGCAAGATCGTCGGCACCAAAAAGATCGAAACGACGGACGGCACCAAAGAATACATCGCCCTCGAATACCGCGGCGGGGACGTCCTGTATGTCCCCGTCGAGCAGATGGACATTCTTTCCCGCTATATGGGGGAGGAAACGCCCGCTCTCTCCAAGATCGGCGGCGCAGAGTTCGAAAAGGTCAAGCAGAGGGTCAAGGCGTCGCTGAAAGCGATGGCGTTCGACCTAAAAAAGCTGTACGCCGAGCGCGCCGAAAAGCGCGGCTTCGAGTTCGCGCCGTATGACGAGCTGATGCAGGAGTTCGAATCGGCGTTCCCGTACGAAGAGACGCCCGACCAGCTCTCTTCCGTCGCCGAGATCAAGGCGGACATGTGCTCCAAAAAGGTCATGGATCGCCTGCTGTGCGGCGACGTCGGCTACGGCAAGACGGAAGTGGCGTTCCGCGCGGCATATTTGTGCGTGCTCAACGGCAAACAAGCGGCGCTCATGTGCCCCAACACGATCCTGTGCCAGCAGCACTATGAAACGGCGCTCAAACGCTTTGCCGACTTCGGCGTCAATATCGAGGTGCTCAATCGTTTTAAAAGCCCCGCCGAGCAGGACAAGATCCTCGCCCGGCTCCGGAGAGGGGAGATCGATTTCATCATCGGCACCCACCGTCTTCTTTCCGACGACGTAAAATTCAAAGATCTCGGCCTTTTGGTGCTCGACGAAGAACAGCGCTTCGGCGTCGAGCATAAAGAAAAGATCAAAAACATGAAGAGCGACATCGACTGTTTG
>CAJFGA010000009.1 GCA_904374385.1 uncultured Clostridia bacterium
CCCGCTCCCTATCGAAATTACAGCCGTTTATTTACTTTTCCTTTATTTCGCGGATCTTTCCTCGAAAGAGGGCCTCCAATTCGTCGAAAGTGCCCTTTTTCAAAAGATTGCGCTGGCAGATGACGACGTTCGCCGCATCGGGCAGATAGAGCAAATAGGCGTGCTTCGTTTTGACGACGCGGCGCACCTTTTTCAATTCGCGCTTTTTCTCTACTTCCTTATCTCCCGTATACTGTATGAAGCGGATCATCCCCTCTTCGATCTGCACGCGGAACAGCCACTGCGCACGCGCGAGCGATTTGCCCGTCGGGGCAATAAACAGATAGACGGAGAGCGCGGCGAGCAGCACGGTAAAGATCGCATAGGCGATAAACGGCCCGCGCAGCGTGGTGCCCTCTGCAACGCCGTTGGCGATAGCCATCGCCAGCACAATGAGCGTAAGAATGAGGATCCAAAACGCATAGTACTTTTTTTTGAGTTTATCTGCCATCACTTTGCATGGCATAGAAATTTCGCCGTAAAATTCGATCATTTTTCCTTTCCTCCCCTGCATTATAGCACACTTGCCCGCCAATTTCTACCCTCCTCCGCAAAATTTTTCGGATTATTTTAAAAGGGCAGGCACAATATTTGACTTTTCTCCCGCGATGCAGTATATTAGTGTTGCAAATGCAACAGGAGCAATGGATATGGAAGCAGTCAGCACTTCCCTCTTCGACGGAGTAACGAAAGAGGAATATGCCGCCATGATGGTGTGCTTTAAAACGGTGATCAAGACGTATAAAAAGGGAGAAGAGATCCCCATGCCCCACGCGCGCGTCGCCGTCGTACAGCGCGGCTATGTGAGCCTGATGAAGACGGACATCAACGGGGTGCGGACGATTTTTGAACAGCTGCACAAAGGGGGCGTGTTCGGCGACGTTTTGGGCTACGCCTGGGCGGACGCAAGTTTTTTTCTCGTAGCGGAGGAGGACAGCGATATCCTGTACATCGATTACGAGCATATCGTCAAGCGCTGCCCCCACGCATGCGCGCACCACAGCGCCGTCGTATCCAATCTCGTAAAGCTGATGAGCGAAAAGACGCAGGCGCTTTCCGAGCATCTCGAAATTTTAAGCCGCCGCACCACGCGGGAAAAACTGCTCGCCTATTTTACAATGACGGCGGCAAAATGCAAAAGCTCGTACTTCACGCTGCCCTTTTCGCAGACGAGCCTTGCCGACTATATATGCGTAGACCGGAGCGCGATGGTGCGGGAACTCAAGCACATGACGGAAGAGGGCTTGATCGAAATCGAGCGCAGAAATGTGAAACTTAAAAAGGCAGCGCCTTAAGCGCTGCCTTTTATTCATTTATTAAAATGAGAGGAGAGGGATTCAAATTATTGCCCGAGCTTTTCATATTGCTCGTCGGAAACCTGTTCCAGCCACTCGTTTTTCGTATCCTTGCCCGGCGCTTCGACCGCGATATGCGAAAACCATGCGTCCTTTTGGGCGCCGTGCCAATGCTTGACGTTTGCCGGAATGACGACGACGTCGCCCGGCTGAAGACTTTGCGCCGGCTTGCCCCACTCTTGATACCAGCCGCTGCCCGCGGCGCACAGCAAGATCTGTCCGCCGCCCTCGCTCGCATGATGAATGTGCCAGTTGTTGCGGCAGCCCGGCTCGAATGTCACGTTCGCGAAAAACAGGCTGCCCTCGCCCGGCTTCGTCAGCGGATTGAGGTATGACTTGCCGATAAAAAACTGCGCAAAGGCAGAATTTTCTTGGCCGAGGCCGAAAACGTTGTTCTTTTCAAATTCCTTGTATTCCATCTTTTTGCTCCTTTTATATTTTTCGGCCCTATTATACCACGGTGCGGGCAAGATGTCCAATACCTATTTTTTATCACCGCAATGCGCCGTGCGCATAGCGGCGCCGAAAGCGATGTCTTTGACGATCTCTCCCGCGAGCAGCAGCCCCGCCGCGCCGGGTACAAAAGAGATGCTTCCGATAAATTTTTCCCCCGCCGCCGCGCCGCTTCTATCGGGCAGGCGCGGCTTTTCTTCCGAAAACACCGCCTTCACCCCGGTAACGCCCGCTTTTTTGAGTTCACGGCGCACGATTTTCGCCAAAGGGCATTCGCGCGTCTTTTCTATATCGGCGACCTGAAAAGCGCCGCCGTCCAGCTTATTGCCGGCGCCCATACATGAAATGACGGGAACGCCCGCCGCCCGCGCGCGCGCGATCAGCAGCACTTTGCTCTTTACGCTGTCTATACAGTCAGCGATATAATCAAAAAGCGACAGGTCGAAAGAGTCCGCCGTATTCTCGTCGTAAAACCGTTCGATCCCCTCGCACGCGCACTGCGGATCGATATCGAGGGCGCGCGCGCGCATCGCGGCGGCCTTGTTCATCCCCAATGTGGAATGCAGCGCGATGAGCTGCCGGTTGAGATTGCTTTCCGCCACGACGTCGCCGTCGACAAAGGTCAGCGCTCCTACGCCGGCACGGACGAGCGCTTCCGCCGCAAACGCCCCCACGCCGCCGATGCCGAACACGGCGACGCGCGCGGCGCGCAGCTTTGCAAAATTTTCTTCGCCCAACAGAGCGATCTCACGGATATATGCCTGCATTTTAACTGTTCCTCTGCCCCTATTATACCGCCGTTCGGGCGTGCGGGCAAGCAAACGGGCACAATTTTTCATTTTTTGCAAAAAATTTTCAAATACCTATTGAAAAAGCGCGCCGTTTGTTATATAATAAATGGGAAGCGGGCTTTTTACAAATTTCCGCCCGCGGATAAGGGAGTACTACATTATGAGCATCCAGGCGAAAGACATCAGAAATATTGCCGTCATCGGGCACAGCGGCGAGGGCAAGACCTCCGTATGCGAGGCGATCCTGTTCAACGGGAAGGCGACCGACCGGCTGGGCAAGGTGACCGAGGGAAACACGGTGACCGACTATGACGAGCAGGAGATCGCGCGGAAAATGTCTATTTCCCTCTCCATGGCGTATACCATGTGGGAAGGGGTTAAACTCAACCTTTTAGATGTTCCGGGGTTTTACGACTTCGAGGGAGAACGCAACGAGGCGCTGCGCGCCGCGGGCGGCGCGCTGATCGTGACGAGCGCGTCGGGCGCCCTATCCGTCGGAACGGAAAAGAGCATCGACACCTGTCTGAAAGCGAAGATCCCGATGGTCATTTTCATCAACGGCGTGGATAAGGAAAACGCCGACTATAAGGGAACCGTGGCAGCGCTGACGGAGAAGTACGCCGGCAAGATCGCACCCATCCAGATCCCCATCATGGAAGGAAACAAGATGGTCGGCTATGTGAACGCACTCAAAGAGACGTGCTACCGCTTTGCGGACGAGGCGCAGAAAAAATCCATCCCCATTCCCGAAGATCTCAGGGGCACCCTCGCCGAAATGCAGGCGAGCCTTACCGAAACCGCTGCCGAAAACGACGAGGCGCTTTTGGACAAATATTTCGAAGAGGGCAGCCTTTCCAAAGACGAGATCATCCACGGCATCCGCAAGGGCATTTATAATGTGAATACCATCCCCGTGATGGCGGGATCCGCTTTACAAAACCGCGGCATCATCAATCTGATGGACGAAATCGTAAAATATATGCCCAGCGCCGAAGAGCGCAGAGAGATGCTCGCCTCGGGCGTGGAAAAGGACGAGATGATCGAAGTTCTTTGCACGGACGACGAGCCGTTCGCGGCACAGGTGTTTAAGACGGTCGTCGACCCCTTTGTGGGCAAGATGAACGTGATGAAGGTGTTCCGCGGCTCTCTCAAAGCCGGCTCGACCGTATACAACGCGACGACGGGCAAGACGGAGCGCATCAGCCAAATCTACCTTTTGAAAGGCAAAAAACAGGAAACCGTGCCCGAACTTACGGCGGGCGATATCGGCGCGGTCAGCAAGCTGGCGGCGACCAACACGGGAGACACGCTGTGCGATGAGAGCGCCAAACTCAAATTTGACCCCATCCACTTCCCCCGCCCCGTCCTCTCTATGGCGATCTACGCGGAAAAGAAGGGAGAGGAAGACAAGATATTCCAAGGGCTGAATAAGCTCGCCGAAGAGGATTATTCCTTTACCGTCAGCAAAAATGCAGACACGGGCGAAATGATCATCAGCGGACAGGGCGAAACGCACCTTGACGTCATCAATAAAAAATTAAAAGCGAAATTCAACGTATCCGCCCTGTTAAAGACGCCCAAGATCGCTTATAAAGAGACCATCCGCAAGACGGTCGAAGCGGAGGGGAAACACAAAAAACAGTCGGGCGGGCACGGACAGTACGGGCACTGCAAGGTGCGCTTTGAGCCGTTTGACGGAGACTTTGAATTTGCAGAAGAGGTCGTGGGCGGTTCCGTGCCCAAACAGTACATCCCCGCCGTCGAAAAGGGTTTGATCGAATGTCTGCCCCACGGCGTACTGGCGGGTTACCCCGTGACGGGGCTGCGCGCCGTGCTGTATGACGGAAGCTATCACGATGTGGACTCTTCGGAAATGGCATTTAAATTGGCGGCGGCGCTCGCCTTTAAAGAGGGACTGAAAAATGCGAATCCCGTACTGTTAGAGCCGATCATGAAAATGAAGATCGCCATCCCCGAGGCTTACCTCGGCGACATCATGGGCGACATGAACAAGCGCCGCGGCAGGATCCTCGGCATCGATATGATGGAAGACATGCAGGTCGTCAACGCGGAGGCGCCGCAGGCGGAAATACAGAAATACGCGACCGACCTCAGGAGCATGACGCAGGGGCGCGGCAGGTTCGTTGCCGAACTGGAGCGCTACGACGAAGTGCCCTTTGCCGAGTCGGAAAAGATCGTCAAGGCTAGACAGGCCGAAATGCAGCAATAAATCGGTAAAAGACAGGGCGTTTCCCGTATATGGGAAACGCCCTGTTTGGTTTAAATTTTACAATACTGCCGAAGGAACTTTGCTACGCCGTCCTCTTCATTGCTTTCGGCTATGTATTTTGCCGCCGCCTTGACTTGCGCGGAGGCGTTGCCCATCGCAACGCCTATGCCGCATTCTTTCAGCATTTCGATATCGTTCGCATCGTCTCCGAAGGTGACGGCATCGCGCATGGAAATGCCCTCCCGTTCGGCTAAAAACCGCACGCCGGACGCCTTAGAGACGCCCTTCGGCGCGATCTGACAGATACAGTCCGCATCCGTCACGGAAGCCGGCACATCGGCGGGCAGTGCGGACGCAAAAGCGGCGATTGCCGCGGGAGATGCGCAGGCGATGACCTTGTGTACGCCGGCAAAGGAGAGCGCGGCGAGATCCTCCGGCGCCGTCTTTGCCCCCGTCCAAACAGCGGACAGGTCGAAATTGGCGTGCAGAACATCGTCGATCTCAAAAAACACCTGCCCTATATTTGCCTTTTCCGCGAGGGATAAAATTTCGAGCGCGCCCCTTCGGGAAATGGTACGGGAAAAGAGCACCGCGTTCCCTTGATCGATGCGCGCGCCGTTATAACAGACGAGCGGAATGTCCGCCAGTGCGGGCGGCAGTATGCCGCGCACGTCCCGCGGAGGCCTGCCCGTGGCGATACAGAGGGTATGCCCCGCCCTCAGGCACGCCGTCAAGGCGCACACCGCAGGAGCAGACAAACTTTTGTCATTTTTTAAGAGAGTTCCGTCGAGATCGAATGCAAACAATTTTTTCATACTCTCTTATTATATAAAAAGAGCAGATACTTGTCAAATCAGATAAAAAAGCTGAGAATGAGCAGCACGATGACGCCCGGGACGCCAAAGATACCGGAGATGAGCGCCGTCCACCAATTGATGGGAATGGCGACGTTCGGGATCAGGTTCAAAAGAAAGATCGCCGCGACGCCTATGGCGGCATTGATCGCAACTTTCAAGATGGTTTTTATGCTCACCTTGAACAGCTTTAAGACGATGATCAGCACGATGATCGCGGCGGCTGCGATGAGAATGTATTGCAGAGTCTGCGGCATAAGATGTCTCCTTCGGCAAAATGTTGCCTATCTTATTATGCAGCGCTTTACGCCGTCTCATACCGTTTGCAAAAAACAAGGCGCGCCCCACGGCAAGGGAAGCATCTCTTATTTTTCGTACTTAACGCCAAAGATCCCCGCGAATAACGCGGGGATCTTTAAAAAAGCATACTGAAAGACCTTTGATTAACAAGGACATATTGGTTGACTTGTGGCTGAAGGAGATATCTTTGGATATGCCCTTTATTGTTCAAGAAAAAATCGGCAGTAACATTTACCATAAAAGTTATAGAAAAAATATTTTAATTATGATATAATAGAAGCATAAAAATTGTTAAAACACCTTTTTTAGATGGAAAGGGACTAAAGGGGCGAGTTCATTATGAGTACAAATGTAGATAAGGAAATCATTTCATCTTCAGCCGATGTTTTTAAAATGCTTGATGAAATACTTGAAAAAAGAGATAGTAAATGGTGGAATAATTTCTATTCAAATAGAACTCGTCCTGTTCCGTTTTTTAAAGATATACCAGATGAAGATTTAATTTCTTTTTGCAATTCAAATTTATTTCATAAAGGCAAAGCTTTGGATATTGGCTGTGGAAACGGAAGAAACGCAAGATATTTATCAAAACAAGGTTTTGATGTAACGGGAATTGATATTTCCTCAGAGGCAATAGAATGGGCAAACAAAATTGTTTGCGGCAATAAAAATGCCCCTTGTTTCAAGGCAGAATCATTGTTCGAATTTAAAGCAGAAAATCAAAGCTTTGATTTAATTCTTGACAGCGGATGCTTTCATCATATAAAGCCGCATCAAAGAGAGTTTTATTTAGAGAAAGTCAAAAGATTATTAAAAGATGACGGATATTATTTAATGACATGTTTCAATCTGGACGGCGGCGCTAATATAACAGATTATGATGTGTATAGAGATTATTCTATGCATGGCGGACTGGGATTTTCAGAATATAAAATAAAAACTATCCTATGCTTTTATTTTGATATCTTTGAATTTAGAAAAATGAAAGAAACAGACAACTATGATGTATTTGGAAAAAATTTTATGTGGGTGATTTTAATGAAGAAAAAGAGCATTTGAAATAATCTCTACTTTATTTAAAATTAGCCTTTTATGCTTCTCCTTAATTCAGATAATGCCCTCTAGTTTCAAAAATGCGAGTATGCTCTAAACGAATTCTATCGTTCAGCACAACCTTTTTCAAAACTACCGCTCCAGTCGTTATTGTTCCAATAAAGGACTGGTGATTTTCCAAATTTTCGACATGCTCCTGCTTTTTCTCCGTACTCCTGTTCTGTCTTTTCTTGTCGTGGGTTCTGCCTGTATTTTCTCTCCTCTCTTTTGGTATGAAAGATATTTAAAAAGAAGCAAGCAAACGGAAAAATCCATCTGCTTGCTTCTTTTTCTTCTGCCCAATTTCCTTCTGCTCTTAATACACTTATTCGGCAGGAAAAAATTCGGCGCGCTTTTTGCGTTTAGACAATTTGCTTATTCGTAGTCAACCACGTTGACCCACTTTTCGAGGAATACCTGTTCTTCGGGCACGGCCTTCGTCGTCTGGCTGGCAGCGACGATGGGGAGCGCCTTTTGCACGAGTTGCTTGGCGATGCCCGTCTTTTCGCAGAAGAGTTTCAAATATTCTTCGGCGATGTCGTCTTTCTTTTCCAGCTTGAAGAGGAGATAGGTGCGCGCCGCATCGCAGCGGGCATTGCCCTGCGTGGCGTGCGCCCAGTCGATAATGAACTTTCTGCCGTCGGGACTGACGATGATATTGCCGGGGTTAAAGTCGCCGTGGCAGAGCTTATCGTGCTGCGGCAGAGAGTCGAGCAGGATATGCAAGTCGTAGCGGGTCGTCTTGTCGAACTTCGTCGAAGAGATCTTGCGGTGCATTTTGTCCTTCAATTTCGTGAGGAGCGGCACCTTCTGAGAAAGTACTTCGACCTGCAGATCGACGAACTCCTCAAGATATTGCTGCGTCTTGTCGGGATTTTCATCCATAAGCTGCTGCATGGTCTTGCCCTCGACAAAATCGAGCACGATCGCCCACTCGCCGTTGACTTTGGTGACCTCGTGTACGGCGGGGACGTTCAAAGAGGTACCCTCTTCGACGCGCGCCGTATTGAGCGCTTCGTTCAACACGTCAGACTTCGGATAAGAGCTGTTGAACAGCTTGACGAGCGTTTTGCCCTCTCTGTAAATGGTCTTTTTTTCGGTTTTCTGAATGATTTCTGCCATGGTAATTTCCCCTCCTTATTTACCGTAATAGCATTTGAGATACATTTCTTTGATTTCGGAAATGAGCGGATAGCGGGGGTTCGCGCCCGTGCACTGGTCGTCGAACGCCTGTTCGCACATTTCATCCAGCCTTGCGAGGAAGTTCTGTTCGTCCACGCCGTAGTCTTTGATCGTCTTTTTGATGCCGACTTTGGCTTTGAGATCTTCCACCGCCTTGATGAGGTTTTTCACCTTTGCATCGTCGTCCTTGCCGCCCAACCCGAGGAATTCCGCGATTTCGGCATATCTTCTCTTCGTATGAGGATAAGCGTACTGCGGGAAGGTGCCCATCTTAGTGGGAACTTCTGCACTGTTGAAGCGGATGACCTCGCTGATCATCAGTGCGTTCGCAATGCCGTGCGCGATGTGATGGAACGCACCCAGCTTATGCGCCATGGAATGGCATACGCCGAGGAATGCGTTTGCAAACGCGATACCCGCCATACAGGAAGCGTCCGCCATCTTTTCGCGCGCTTCGGGATCGTTTGCGCCGTTTTCATAAGAACGGGGCAGATATTCGAAAATAAGTTTGAGCGCGACGAGCGCCTGGCCGTCGGTATAAGGCGTTGCCATGATGGAGGCGTACGCTTCGAGCGCGTGGGTCATCGCATCGATACCGGTCGCGGCGGTGAGCCCTTTCGGCATCGTCATCATGAAGTCCGCATCGACGATCGCCATCTTCGGGAGCAGTTCATAGTCTGCCAAAGGATATTTGATGCCCGTCGTTTCATCCGTGATGACCGCGAACGGCGTAACTTCCGAACCGGTACCTGCAGAGGTAGGGATCGCGATGAAGTAAGCCTTTTCGCCCATCTTCGGGAAGGTATAAACCCTCTTGCGGATATCCATGAAGCGCATCGCCATATCGAGGAAGTCGACTTCGGGATGTTCATAAAGCACCCACATGATCTTGCCGGCGTCCATGGCGGAGCCGCCGCCGAGGGCGATGATCACGTCGGGCTGGAACTCGGTCATGAGTTTTGCGCCTTCCTTCGCGCAGGCGAGGTTCGGATCGGGTGCGACGTTGTAGAAGCAGGTGTAACGGATCCCCATTTCATCGAGTTTGTCGGTAATGGGCTTGATATAGTTGTTTTTGTACAGGAATTCGTCGGTGACGATGAACGCCCTCTTTTTGTCCATGACGTTTTTGAGTTCGTCGAGGGCGACGGGCAGGCAGCCCCTCTTGTGATAAACTTTTTCAGGCAGTCTGAGCCAAAGCATATTTTCTTTCCTCTCCGCTAAGGTCTTGATGTTCAAAAGGTGTTTTACGCCGACGTTTTCAGAAACCGAGTTGCCGCCCCATGTGCCGCAGCCGAGGGTAAGCGAAGGGTTGAGTTTGAAGTTGTAAATATCGCCGATGGCACCCTGCGAAGAAGGCATGTTGATGATCATGCGGCAGGTCTTCATCGCTTCCTGCCACATGGCGATCTTGTCCTTGCCGGTAACGGTATTGATATAGAGGGACGCGGTGTGGCCGTATCCGCCGTCTGCGATCAAGCGCTCCGCCTTAGCGACAGCCTCGTCGAAATCCTTGGCGCGGTACAGCGCGAGGACGGGGGAAAGTTTTTCGTGCGCGAACGCCTCTTCCAGTTCGACGCTCTCCACTTCGCCGATCAAAATTTTCGTGGTATCGGGCACGGTAAAGCCGCAAATCTCGGCGATCTTGGGCGCGCGCTGCCCGACGATCTTCGCGTTCAGCGAACCGTTGATGATCATCGTGCTGCGGACTTTATCCTTTTCTTCATCGTTGAGGATATAGCAGCCGCGTTTGACAAATTCTTCTTTGACCGCATCGTATACGGCGTCTTCCGCGATGACGGACTGTTCGGACGCGCAGATGAGGCCGTTGTCGAACGTTTTGGAGTGAATGATGGAGTTGACGGCGACGATGACGTCCGCCGTTTCGTCGATGATCGCGGGAGTATTCCCCGCGCCGACGCCGAGCGCCGGTTTGCCCGAACTGTATGCGCTGCGCACCATGCCGGGGCCGCCCGTCGCGAGAATGATGTCCGCCGTCTTCATGAGCGTGGTCGTCATTTCCAAAGAAGGAACGTCGATCCAGCCGATGATGCCTTCGGGCGCGCCCGCCTTTACCGCCGCTTCGAGCACGACCTTCGCCGCCGCGATGGTGCAGCCCTTTGCGCGGGGATGGGGCGAGATGATGATGCCGTTGCGCGTTTTCAGGCAGATGAGCGTCTTAAAGATCGCCGTAGACGTCGGGTTAGTCGTCGGAATGACCGCCGCGACGACGCCGATCGGCTCCGCAATTTTTTTGATGCCGAAAGAGGCGTCCTCTTCGATCACGCCCACCGTTTTGGTGTGCTTATACTTGTTGTAGATATACTCGGCGGCATAATGGTTTTTGATGACCTTATCCTCCACGATACCCATGCCCGTTTCGGCGACCGCCATTTTCGCGAGCGGAATACGCTGATTGTTGGCAGCGAGAGCGGCGGCGGTAAAGATCTTGTCCACCTGCTCTTGGCTGTACGTCGCGAAAATTTCCTGCGCTTTCCTGACCTGTTCGATCTTTGCCATCAAGGCTTCGACCGTATCGACGATTTTTTCGTTCTCCATGAGACTCTCCTTATAAAAATTATTTCTCGTTGTATAAAATTTCCGCGAGGCGCTTTGACAGGATCGCGAGCGATGCTGCCATGTCCTCGTTTTTCACTGCTATGTCGTCGGGAAGATTGAGGTGGGCGGAAGCGAAGTTCCAAATCGCCCGAACGCCGCCCGATATGAGCGCGTCCGCCGCCTGCTGCGCCGATGCCTTGGGCACCGCGATGATGCCGATGAGCACGTTCAGCCTTTTGACCATGTGCGAGATCTCTTTCGCATCGAACACCGGCACGCCGTTGATCTTTTTGCCGACAAGTTCTGGATTGACGTCGAACGCGGCGACGATGTTCAGCCCGTAATTGCGGAAACCGCCGTAGCCCGCGAGCGCGCGCCCGAGACCGCCCGCCCCGACCAAAACCGCATCGGTCACGTTGTCGTACCCCAAAAAGCGGTTGATGTCTGCGATTAGATCGGCGATCTCGAATCCCAATTTAGGTTTGCCCGCGACCGAACTGATGACGGCAAGATCCTTGCGCACCTGCACGGCGTTGAGTTTTAAGTCTTCGGCAATGGCGGTAGACGAGATCGTCCGCTCCCCCGCGAGCTCCTTTTCTTTGAGGTAGCGCAGGTACGCGGGCATTCTGCCTATGGTCGCTTTCGAGACGTTTGTTATCTCTTTATTGTTCCCCATCTTGCGAAAACCCAACCGACGGAATTGATAAAAAAGTATTGATATCTTTTTATCGATAAAATTTTATCAAATAAGCGGTGCCGTTGTCAAACGGATCAGAAATTTTTTTGAGAAAAATAAAATCTTATCGGAGCGAACGAAGTTTGTGAATTTTGATCAATTTAAGCCGACGATTTCGCCCGCATACTAATATTAACATCTTTTGCCCGGCATTGCAAGGGTTTATCGAAATTTCCGCGGCAATTTTTGCGCATCATGCCTTTCGCCCCCGCCGCGGACGGGACGAATTTGCCCCGTCCTCATCCGCCGGCAAAATTTTTAACGGGCAGCCGAACTGTAAAGCTACAAAGGCAAAACGCGGAGCACCCTGCAAAGGGCACGCCGCGTTCGCATCAATAGAGCCTGTATTTTGCAAACATTTCCACAAAGCCGCGCAAAAAGTGGGGCACCCACTGCCCGACGGCACGGGCAAGTTCTTCCTGTTTCATGCCCGTTTTTTTACGCATATCCGCAATTTTTTGACCGGTCGTCATAATTCCTCCGCGGCGCCCGCGCGACGCGGGCGCGGTTTTAATGCTTTTATTATAGCGCAAACGCAGGGTATGGCAAACAATTTTGCGATTCCTTTTGTCAACTGCAGGTTGCGCGGGCAAAATACGGGCGCTTCCCCGAAGGGCGCGCCCGCAAAAACTCTATTCGCCCCCGCTCTGCACACCGTTTTCGGGCGGGGCCTTCCGCTTGTCGCGTGCACGGCAGACGAGCCAAACCGCAGCCATGCCCGCCGCAGCCGCGACACCGATCAACGATAGGATGACCCCCTCTTTGAGCCAGGGCGTTTCGTATTCCAATACGATTTCGTGTTCGCCCGCAGACAGTTCGACCGCCATAAAGCCGGCGTTGGCGCGCATCAGCGGCGCCGATGCCCCGTCTACCGAGGCCGACCAGCCTTCGTCATACGGGATCGAAAAGAACATCCAGCCGGGCGTATCGAGAGAGACATTGCCGGAAACAAAATTCTCGCCCCATTCGACATTCTGCAGATGCGCGGCCCCCTGTAATTTTTTCGCCGCTGCGGTATAGTCGGCGACGTCATAGCCGAGCGCCTCTACCGAAGAGAAGGAGATCTCCCTGCCTTTGAGCAGATTGAGGGTGACGGTCAGCGCATCCTCTTGGACAACGCCGAGACTGATACAGGTGTCGCGGTCGGCGCTGTACATGTTGCTGCCGTATTCGGTAAACTCGACAGTGCGCGTTTTGCCGTTGCCCGTGACGCGGAATTCCGTCTTTTCGCGCACCTGCGCCGCATCGTTGAGCCGGATATATACCTCTTTGCCGGCACATCCGGAGAGGGAGATCTCGACCTCCTCCCCCCTGGCAAGGGTAAAGTTTGCCCCGCTTCCCGCCGAGAATGAGGCGGGAAGCGGCGAGAGTTCTCCCGCCGGGACGCTCTGCAACGTGCCGCCGTCCTCGACGACCATCGCCGACAGCATCGCATATTGGCGCAAAAGCGGATCTAACGAGTCATAATACGCCCTCGAAACGGTATCTTCGTACACGAAGCCGAAGGGAACATAATATTCGTTTTCATAGAGTGCCTCGCGGCCGTCTACCTTCGTAAAGCCATAGCTGCCGCTCTGCCCGTAATAGTACCGCACGGAAAGAAGGCTCTGCAGCGCGGGGCGGTTGTCCAGCCCGCTCATGCCTAAGTTGCGCGGGGGATTGTACACCTGGTTTTCCGTAAGAAAGGCGTAGACGGGTTCGGCGCCCATGGAATTGTAAAGCACGGTGCCCATATAACCGTTGTTGACGCTGCGGTTGGTAAAGCTGCCCCACCAGGTATCGGCGGCCTGCACATCGGTGCGGAAAAATTCCGTGCGGTTGCGCTCGGCGACGTATGCCTCGTCCGCCGAATATAGGGAACGGTAGACCGTTTCCCCGCCGTGCTGGGCGGAATAGCCGATATAGTAACAGAACGCGAGCACTGCCGCGAGGGGCACCGCCAATACCGACAGTACGGAGGGCTTGGCGAGCGCGCGCGCCGCGCGGTTATCCAAAATTTTGGGGGCTTTTTCTGCACCTTCCTCCGTCTTTTTATCCGCCAAAAAGGACTTGGGCGAAAGCGCCCATGCGACGATGCCGACGACGATGAGGAGCGCCAAACACAAAAGCGCGATCAGCGCGCCCTTCGCCCCCGAAGAGAGAAGGCTCTCCGCGCACACTTTGATGCCGAACGCGCCGCCGAACAGGGCGACCAGCCCCAAATAGACGCACAGCACTTTGGCAATTTTGCGGCGTTCCGGCACGGTGAACGCCTTTCCCTCCCATTCCGAAGACTGTATTGCGAGCATGGAAAAAATACAGAAAGACAAAATATACGACCAACGGTTGTTGCTGTAATTGAAAATGTTCATGATATAGCCGAACAGCGGGACAAAAAAGCCGACGGCAAGCACGGCTGTGCAGACGCGATAGGCGAACGTCTTGCGGGAAACGAACAAAAACGCCGCGATCGCGAGCACGAGGGAGAGTAGGTTGAGCATGACCGTGCTGTAATTGGTGCCCACCGTGGGCGCAACGAGGGAAACCAATTCGAGCAGAATGTTCTTTAAGTTAAACCAATCCAGCCCCTTCGAGCCGCCCCGCGCGGCGTGAAGATAGCCGTAGGCGCTGGGCAAAAGGACAAATCCCGCGGCGAATATGGCCGCAAGATAGACCGCCGCGACCCGCCAGAGGGAAGGCACGAGCGTTTTGAGGTAGGGCTTTGCGCCCTCTCGGCAAACTTCGGCATGATACAAAAAAGCATACAGCACCACGAATACCGAGTTGAAAAAGAACATATAAAAGGAGTTGATCAAACAAAGGAAGGAAAAGCCCAAAAACACAAAGGGATTTTTCCTGTGATAGACCTGCTCCAGCCCCAAGATCATGAGAGGGAGATAGATGGCGCCCGACGTGAGATTGAGGTGGCGGACAAAGGTAAACACGATAAAGCCGCACAGCATGTACAGCAGAGAAAAGGCGACGGCATAGCCGCCCTGTACCTTGCGATAACGCAAATACGCCAGCATCGCGCCGCCCGCCGCAAAAAATTTGAGCACCATGATGATGTCGTACACCCAAACCACGTCAAAGGGCAGAATGAACACAAATACGTTGAAGGGATCGAAGAGGGAAAAGAAAGTCATACTGGCGAGGAAGTCCGCACCCAATCCCAAATGAAAATCGTAGCTGCCGATCGCACCGAACCAGCCCACTTCGCGCAGGTAATTTAAAAAGGTCACGCCCTGTTTGGCGCCGTCGCCCGCCTGGGCGACCCAGATCAAATGGCTGCCGCGCGCGATGAACGGGATGAGTAAAAGGAGGAGCACGGCGGCCGCGCTCCCCAAAAACACGGCAATGACCTTGCCGCCCTTCATTTGATTGCACTTTTTAAGAAGTTCCATACCGGCGCACCTCATTCGTCTACGTTTCGTTTTTCAGACACGATATATTCGGGACGGTTTTTCACCTCGTCATATACGCGGCTCAAATACAGGTTGGTGAGCGAATTGAAGATGCACAAGCACCCCGTGCACAGGGCGAGCGCGGGGAAAATCCACGCCGCAAGGGGCAGCCCCACGCCGCAGCACACGAGCACGATGAACGCGATAAAACAGAGCACGGACGCGACGCACAAAAACATGCCGCACTTGAAAGAGAGGGTCAGCGGCCACGCAGAATTGGAAACGATGCCGCTCTGGGCAAGGCGCAGCATCTTTTTGAGGGTGTATTTCGTTTCGCCCGCGGCGCGCTCGTTGCGGTCAAAATCGACAAAAGTCTGCTTAAAGCCGACCCAGGATTCCAATCCGCGCAAATATTTGCCGTGTTCGGGAAGGCGGCAGATCACGTCGAGCACTTTTCTGTCGAGCAATTTAAAATCGCCCGTATTGCGCGGGATACGGATGCCCGTAATGCCGTGCAAAAACTTATAATACCATTTTGCCGTGAGTTTTTTAAAAGCGCTCTCCCCTTTGCGGGAACGCCTTCTGCCATGGACGACGTCGTAACCCGCTTCCCATTTGACCAGCATCTCTTCGATCACTTCGACGGGATCCTGCAAATCGGCGTCGAGCTCGACGGCGCAGTTGCCCGTAGCATGGCGGAACCCGCACAGGATCGCCGCCTGCTGCCCGAAGTTGCGGGAAAAGGTGAGCACTTTGACGCGCTTGTCCTTTTCGGCAAATCCTTCCAAAATTTCGCCCGTGCGGTCGCGGCTGCCGTCATTGACGAAAATCAGTTCAAAATCGTACGACCCGCCCCGCAATTTTTCGAGCACGGGCACCGCCGCGCCGTAAAAGGCGGGCAAAACTTCCTCCTCGTTATAACACGGGACGATCACGCTCAGTTTTTTCATAGACTCTCCTTGCAGAACGCGGGGAGCGGGCGCCGCCTCGGCCGCGGCCTCCCCTTTTCCCCCTTCCTTTCCTTTTTTGAATAGCAGCAGTTTTTTGGAAACATAGTTGTAGACCATGACCACGGCAGTGAGCACGATCTTGACGATCCACTCGTTGATGTGCAGCAGGTCGTAGCCGACATACATGCCGACGAGGTGGATGCCCAAACCGATCGCAGACAAGACCGCAAATACGGTAAAGCCGAAAAAGCTCTTGCTTTTTCCCTTTTCCGTAAAGACGAACAAAACGGACAGAAAGTAATTGACGAACAGCCCGAGGATAAACCCGACGCCCGTGCCGACGACCGTGGCCAGCGTGGACGGTTCGCCCCCGCCAAACCATACGTTGTAAAAGTGCGGATACAGGGAGGCATCGAACAGATAGAGCACGACGCCCATCGCGACCATATCGACAACGGTCGCCAATCCGCCCACGATGCAAAAGCGGACGATCTCCATAAAGAGAGGATATTTTTCGTTTAATTTTTTCAAAAATGCCATCGGGATCTCCTTCGGCGGTACGCTTTGCACCGCCTTGCACCCGTTTTTATGCGATTTACGCCTTGAAGTCGCTGACGATCGAACGGATCAATTCGCCGTAATCCGTGAGTTTCGCAGCCTTTTTGCCGGAGGGCGTGGTGCCGGGGCGCAACGTCGCTCCATAGGCGCTCTTTGCGGCGAAAAACTTTTTGGCGGACCACGCCGCGACGAATAAAAAGACGACCGCCGCCGCAATACAGATGATCGCGAAGATGAGGATCTGCATGCCGCGCACGCGGCTGATAAAGGCGGCGAGCACCCCGCCCGCGACGGCAAACACCGCAAAGAGGAGCGCAAAGAGAATAAATCGGCGCGTCGCCCCCGCGTATTCGGCCTGCCGCGCGCCGCGCGAGGCTTCGCGCTCCGCTTCGTCCTCGGCGGTCAGCCGTTCGACTTCTTCCGCATTGGCGGCGAGCATGCTCTCCATAGAGGGCACATACCGTTCTGCAAGCGCCGCGCGTTCTTCTCCGCTCATGCGACGAAAGGCGCGGTCATATGCCTTTTGGCAGTCATATATGTCGTGAAAGTCGGTAAAATCTTTGGTCTGTACGCGGACAACGCCGAACCAAGGGCGCCAGTCGGCGGCATATTCGGCAGCGCTGTCAAGATATTTTTCGCCCGCACCGACGAGATCGCCCGCCGCAAACAGGCTTTCCGCCTCATCCAGCAAATTTTCCGCGCGCGTCTTTTTTTGGGCGGCGCGCTCTTCCTTTTCGCGCGCCTTGGCGGCGAGCTCTTCGTCGGATAAGCCGACGCGGCCGTCCTCTTGACGAAAATTTTCAAAATCGGGGACTTCGATGACGATATCATCGCCCGCATCTTCGGGCGCGGGATCTGCCAAAAGATCTTCGCCCGTCTTTTTCAGCTTGATCTTCCCGTCGTCATCCAGTTCCATGTTTCTTTCTTCCATAGATAAATCACTCCTTGTGATGGGATCGAAATCATTCGCCGCGCGGCCCGCCCGCTTGCTCGATCTCCTCTTCGGTGAGAGCAAACGGACTCGCCAAACGGCTGATCTTGCGGCTGCCCGGAACGAGCGTATGCACGACGCGGGTGCGCATTTTTCCTTTATAACGGCTCTTTGCCCAATGGCAAAGGGCTTCCCCCTCGAAGAGGGCGAACACGGCGCTGCCCGAACCCGTGACCGCATAGGCCGCGGGACTGAAAGACGCCGCCGCTTCGAGCGCCTGAGCGACTTCCGGGCACAGGCTTGCGGCGGGCGCGCCCAGGGCGTTGTAAACATTGGCGGCGATCGACGGAAAATCGCCCGCGGCGAGAGCGGACGCCATGCGCGCGCTGTCTTCGCGCGGAAGATCGGGCGCGGTGTCGTAAGCGCGGTAACATGCCGCGGAAGAGACGCCTTCGCCGGGCAAAAAGAGGAGCATATCCAACTGCCGCTTGCACGGGAGCGGCGCGACCTTTTCTCCCCTGCCGCGCAGGCGGGCAAAGCCGCCCGTAAGCATATAGCCCGTATCGCTGCCCAAACTATCCGCAATAGGTTTAAGGGCGGCACTGTCGATTTTATAGAGTTTGGCAAGGGCATTGAGCACGCCCGCCGCATCCGCAGAGGAGCCGCCCAGCCCCGCCGAAAGGGGAATATCTTTATAAATTTCAATGTCTGCCCCCGCGGTACCGAAGGCGGAAACGAACGCTTCGCCCGCCTTGACGGCGTTGTTGCGTTCGGGGGGAATATTTTCGCTGCCCAGGCCGTGCATATAGACGTTGATCAGTTTGTCCGCGCGCGGCTTGACGCACACGGTATCCCAAATGTTGACGGAGGCGACGACGCTGTCAATACAATGGTATTCCCCTTCCTTTCCTAAAATATTGAGGGAAAGATTGACTTTGGCGTAACTTCGCACTTTTTTCGCAAACACGGCAAATCCTCCGCGCCGAAATCTTCTTTCATTATAACATGATTTTAACGAATTGTAAACATTGCAGGCAGATTTTTCGGCAAATACTCACGAATAATGAAAATCCACCGGTAAAGCCGGTGGATTTTCATTTATTGGCTCGATCACATGCAATGTCAGCCCCAAAGGGAAGCCCTTTTGTTTACGCATAAGCGGCCGCTTTTTGCGCCCTCCCCGTCGGCAAGTCTTTATTTTTGCGCATCGCTGCAGCATTCTGTTTCCCTCGGATTTGTTTTATAAAAATCGCGCGCCCGTAAGGACGCGCGGAAATTTCTGTTATTTGTTTTTGGAGGATATTTTGATCACTCTGACACCTCTCGATGCGCAAAAGCCGAGAAACGATTCCGCCGTGCCGACCGAAAAGCCGTCCGTTTCCACAATGCACGCCTGTGCGCCGTTAAAATACAGCAGAAGCGACCCCTTGAAATCTACGACCTTGGCGAGCGAAGCGACGGGTACCTGCATGGAAGAAACCACCGAACCGTTCTGACGGGTGATCACCTCCATTTGTTCGCCGGAAACAGTAAACGTATTGACCGCGCCGCGGTAAATGAGACTTTTCACCGTATTTTTGCGCATGACGGCGGGCAAAACAAACAGCATGACGACGGCAACCGCCGCCCCGCATACGAGCAACGCAATACCGTAGACAAGGTCGCCGTCTAAAAAGCCGAAAACGGAAAGAATTGCGCACGCTAAAAAAATAAAGGCGCTCAGTATGGGAACGGTTTTGCGCGAAGTATAATCAGCGAGCGCATGTGCCTGTTTTTCGCTTAAAGGCGATTCTGCCCTGAAAAGCACGTTTACGCGATCTTCGGAAGCCCCCTCCTCCGCGATCGCCGCGTTTTCCTCTGCGTCCTTCCGTACCCTCTCTTCTTCCCTCTTCAGATCTTCTTCCATTTTTCTCTCCTTATATTCTCTGTATGCCCATTATAGCATGCGGAAGGCGGAAACGCAAGTATTTAATAAAAAACGGCTGCGCGCATGCCCAGCCGTTTTGTCTGTCGATTAAAATCCGATCCGTTTTTTTCTATAAACCACAATGCGTTCGCTGCCGCTGAGCGGAAATTCGAGCGAAGCGTTGGTTCGGCGCACCTCTTCGGGCGATTTGCCCAGTTTTTTTGAAACGTCCCACAACCCGTCGCCGGCGCAGGGAATATATACGCTGACAGATGCGTCGCACTCCGGCACGGCGTCGCCCGCTTCGATGCGGGTCACCGCCGAGGACTGTTCACAGGAAAAGAGGGTAAAATACAGCTTTAAGGCGCACTCCGCTTCCAACTCTCCCTCCCTCTTTTGCCGTGCCGAAACGCCGCAGGGAAGGGCAAAGACGCGCACCGACTGTCCCTTTCGGGCGCGGTCGCACCGAACGGGGAACGAGAAGGGCAAGCTGATCTGTGTGCTCGCGGGGCGCCCCTCGCCGTCCTTGAAAAATACATAGGCAGAAACGACCCCCTCTGCCGTCACTTCGCCGTCGCCGGCCGTCGCAGCGGCGCGGCAATCGCCGAAGGCGACAGCTTGCAGCGCGCAGGCAAAATCTATCTTTTCCGAAATCGCCGCCGTGCCCGCGATCCGCTCCGTCGCCGTAAATGCCGCGGCCGGCTCGCAGGAAGAGAGCTGCGTGCGCTCGAGGGAACATGTATAACCGGGACAGAAGGCGTCCGCACTCATATGCACGTTTTCGCCGCGGTACACCCGGCCGCTCAATTCGAGGGTAAAGGTCGCCAAGATACGGCAGCGGCCGCGGTCTTCGTCGCAGGAGGCGGACACGTTGACGGCGCGGACGATCCCTTCTGCCGTACAGCCGCACCCGGTGACCGCTTCGTCGCACGGGATCTCGGCGCGGAAAGGGATCAGGCGCTCGTAAGAAACGGCGTCGCTTTCCCCCTCTCGCTTGGCGAGTATGCCAAGGTTGATTTCGCCCGCAACTTCCAGCGTGCCGGCCGAGGCGCTGACGCGGTTAATAAAGATATTTTCACTGTGCGCGAGCACGTCGCCGACGTAGTCGGTATCGAACTCTTCCTCGACTTCCGCTTCGCCGCGGCAGGCGTACACTTGCAGCAGGCGTACGGAAACATCGTTGCATACGACCCCCTCCCCGCCCGTCAGGCAGGAAATTTCGGCGGGAGCAAACAGTTCGATATCTGCCGATAGGATCGCCGAAAGGATCAATGCGCGCCCGTCGCGGCGCATCTCGATCTTTTCCACGCGCAGAGAAACGTCTGCCGCGGCGGCAGGGGCCGCGCGCTCGCATTCGGCGCGATGGGTAAATTCGGCGCCTCGCTCGCCGCTGACGACGCCGCCCTCCGGCGTGGCGGCGACAACCGTAAAATAAAGCCTGCCGCCGTAACGGATCTCGCCCGAAAGCACCTCAGCCCCGCCGAACACGGCGCGGGCGCTGACGGCGAGCACTTTATTGTCCGCCCAATCATTCATGCGGCATTCGACGATGGACTGCGCGCAGATCTTTTCCCCTGCGGATGCATAGGTATACTTTTCATACTTAGCCGAAACAGACATAACTGCATGCCCTCCCTTTTGTTCTCTCTTATTGTATGCCGCAAAAAAGGGCGGTATGCCTGCAAAAAAAGTCGCTTTTTGCGAACGGGTATATTTTTTTGCTTTTCGGAAAAAATAGAAGCATGATCAGACCGACGCAAAATATACAAACCATCAAAGAAGAAATAAAAAACTTTTATGAAAAAGACGTCGCCGTGCGGGTAAATTTAGGCAGGAATAAAATCGTAAACTTTACGGGAAAACTTTCCGGAGTGTATCCCGCCCTGTTTACCGTTCAGCCCTACGACGCGAACTACCGCGGCAAGACTTCGTATGCCTATGCCGAAGTGCTGTGCGGCAGCGTAAAGGTAAAAGAACTGAAAAAGGCTTAGCCGGGAACGGAGCGTTTCATTGCCGCCGCGGCAATAACGGCGCAGAAAGGGAGGGCGCAGCAAACTGCGCCCTCCCTATGTTTTATGCCCCGTTTGCCGCCTTCGTAAAACCAAGCATGGGAAAGATTCTTTTTACCGGTTTCAGGCGATAAAATACTGAAACCAAGAACAGTGCGCAAACGATGCAGAACGCACCCTGCAGCGCGTTGCCCACAAGCGACGCCGCGCCGCCCGCACCCCCGTATAAAACGCTTTCAAAGACAAAATAGCCGAACACCATCCACGCCTCTGCCACGAGAGATGCCGTCAGCCGCACGAGAGGATCCGCCTTATCCTGTACGATAACGTGTTTTAAGATCCGCCACAAAAAATAAGCGCCTGCGGCAGAAACACCCTTGACCGCAAACGTCACGGGCGCATACAGCGTATATCCGCTGAGAATATCCGCAAGCCCGCTGCCGATCGCCGCCGCGGCCGCGCCGTACAGCGGGCCCAAACACCAGCCGGCAAGCAGAACAAAAACGTCGCCCAAGTTAAAATATCCGTAGGGCAGCGGAACAACGATGACGACGGTCGCCACGCAGCACAGCGCCGCAAATACTGCCGCAAAGGCGAGCCGCTTTGCGATGCTTGCAAAACCTTTTTGATTTTTCATATATGCTCCTTTGCCTTCCCCGCGAGGGAAAGATTTTTTATCGATTTTTGCCCCTGTGCCCGACCATGGGGCTCTGACGCAAAAACAAGGGGGCCCCAAAAGGGCTCCCTTGTCCTTTTTCATCCGTTCGGGATGTCAAAAAATTAAAAATCGTCGTCTTCGTCCTCATCCTCTTCATCGTCTTCGTCCTCGTCGTCATAATCGCCGAGGTCTCCGTCCAGATCGAGGTCGTCTTCATCGGAAGACGGCTCTTCTTCATACTCATCGTCGTCGAAGCCGTCATCGAATTCGTCGTCGAAATCTTCTCCGATGTCGATCGGTTCATCTTCATCTAATGTGTCGGTATCTTCATCGAGGTAATTGCGCCATTCCTCATCCTTGTCAGGATCGATGTCGGCATCCTCTTCGTATTCGCTGTTCTTCTTGCACTCGTCGCACATCTTTTCCCCGAAACGCATATAATTGACGCCGCAAACGGGACAAAGTTCCGTCTTTTCGAAATCTTCATCCTCGTCCAGATCGGCAAATTTGAGTTTTGCGCCCTGCATTTCCGCAAGACAGACGTCGCAATACTCCTGTTTTTCCGGATCGATATAGTTCAAATCACATCTGGGGCACTTAATATATTTGGTCATATCAGGAAATCCCTCCCTATCCCGGTACAATACAATAATATTATTACGGCAGATACTATGTGCATTTTCCGCAAAAAATACCGAAATCAAACCGCTTTTTTACATCGATAGATTATACATAGTTTTCCCCCGTTTGTAAAGGGTTTTTTATCCCAATTTTTTATTTTTTGCATACTTTTTTACAAATATCGCCGCCTTTTGACCGCCGCGGACAATGTGACCGCTCAGAGGATGGATTTGGGCCATAAAAAAGCCGAAGCGGAAAATTTCCTCTTCGGCTTTTTTTCGTTTTGTTGTTTTTATGAAACCGCTACGAGCAGATCGGAAGCGAGGCTGTCCGCAATGGTTTCGGCATCCGCATCGGAGACCCTGCCGAGCACCCGGAAGAAATAGCTCTGATAATTCCAGCGCGCCGTGCCGTCGGTGAGCACGCTCGCATCGAACACATTGCCGTAGGCGGAGCACTGTACGAAGGCATTGAACACTTCGTTATCCTCTGTCGTATAGCTTTCGGCGTAGTCTTCGTCCGAAAGGATGTCGGCATTCTGCGTATAATAATAGTAATTCGCCGCATTGCCCGCATCGGAATACGTTTCGGAGATGTCGGAAAGAACGTCCTGCACATCTTCATATTTTTCATTCAGCGCTTTCAGCACTTCATTCGTTTCGGGATTCGCCAGTACATAGACATATTCTTCGGCATATGTGCCGGCATTGGCAAAGAACAGATAGCCGCCTGCCACTTCGGGCACATACCAACTCGTATTGTAAGAGATGTCAAAATAGCGCGTCGAAGTATATTCGGCAGACCTGCCGATATTATTATACTGGGTGCGGCTTCCCATGCAGTTGATGCGGTAAACGCCGCCGTCACCCAAGGTGAAATACAGGAAGTCGCCGTCAATATACAACAGCGTCACCGTAGCGGAGCTGCTATCAGAATCAGAAGAGGTAGACAGGTTGCGGCGCGCCATATAGACCTCTTCCCCGATATAAGCCGCCGCAGAGGCATCTACCCGTACGCGCACAATGTTCGAGCCGTCCGCATAGATATAATACTGATTTCCGCCGTTTTCAAAGAAGAGAGCGGAAGCGCTCGCCTGCGTGGTGCCGAGGGCGATGCGCACGTTGATGTCGCCCGTGGCGTTCGGCTGGTTGTTCGCATTGCCCGTGACCGAATTCCACGTTCCCCCGTCGATCGCCGCGTTCAGCTGATCCGCAGGGAGATAATACAGGGTCGTAGAAGAAGAAAGTTCGGTGTTGGTATAGTACAGGCCGCCGTTGGAATATTTTAAGAGCGTATAGGTGACGCCCGCATTGCCCGAATAATAGGGCGTGACGCCTTCCTTCATATCGTGGTTGAAGGGCGTGACCTGGTTGCCGCGGCCGATGCCGTCCAAGACGAGGGTGCCGAGGTTGACATATTCGAGCACGTTGCCCGTCTCTTTATCGGTATAATCCTGAGAGAGATCCATCTCGTAAGGGCACTCCGTCGTGAAGGCGCTCACTTTATAGACCTGCTGGTAAGACTCGGTCGAAGGAGACGCTTCGCTGTACCCGTAATTGCGGACGACGGACATCGTATAATAGACGTCGGGATCGGTCAAATCGTCCGTATTGAGCACATAACTCTGGTATCCTGCGACGAGGGTCACGTTTTCGCCCGTTGCGGTATTGTAGGAATGGATCTCCGTATTCGCCGAATCGACGTAGAGCAGATAAACGGTGCCGTCCTCATCCTGCACATAGCGGAAAACGGTCGCATTGTCGCTCATGCGCACATAATATCCGCCCATCGTGGACGATCCGTCGAGCGCAGAACTTTTGAAATCGATATAAGAGTTTTCGACGTCGCCGTCCGGGTTCCTCGCGGTGGTCGGCGTTGCGTAATAGACGCGATCCCCGTAAATATAGAAGCCCGAAGTATAGTCCTGCGAAACGAGAAGCGCGGGAACGACGGTTTCCGCCGCATCGTACTCGCCCGCGGCGAGATCGGATTTGGCGATGCGCATCAAAGACCCCTTGACGGGCGTCCCGTAGGTATTATCCGCCGTATAGTCTTCCACGCCGTTGATGAAGTAAATGTAATCCCCCGTTTCCACGACAAAGCCGCCGTTGGACGCGACCTGTCCGGTCGTCGTATCCGGCGTGAGCGGATCGGAAGTGTAGTCTCTGTTGCATGCCGCGAACATAGAGAACGCAAACACGAGCGCAATAAGCGCCAGCAGAATTTTTTTGCCTTTTTTCAGCATAAAAGAACTGACTCCTTTTTTAAGCCTTATCATGAGCGGGCCGCATAGCCCCGCGCTGACCGCGCGTAAACGATTGCTTTCAGCCTGCCTGTTTACGATACTTTTTCATTATACACTAAAACAGCCGTTTAAGCAAACAAAACAAATTAAATTACGGTGAAAATTTGCCGTTAGCGCCGCCCTTTTTCCTTTTTCCGGAAAAAATGTATGAAAAAACTACGGCAAATCGGAAAGCGGGCGCGCCATAATCCTGCAAGGTGGTTGTATTTATGGAAAAATTCGGATTGTTTAACCTTCTGTCCGCCCTCATCTCCGCATCGGGCAACGAAGCCAAAACGGAAGGCAGGGAGGAGCGGGCCGCCGAAAACAAAACCCCTGCCGCGCCGCCCGCCGGCGTGTTCACGCCCGAACAGCGCGCCGCGCGCTGCTCGCAGATCCTCGAGCGGCATGAACGCATTTCGCGCGATATCGACCGTAAAAACCGAAGCTGAAGCGCTGCTGCGCTTTGGCGCGAAGGCAGGCGCCTGCCTTGCAGGACAAGCCCTGCTATTTAAAGCGCCGCGCAACTTGTGCGCGGCGCCCGAAATCCGTTTTCTGTTTTGCGGAAAAAATTATCTCTTCGAGAACTGAGGAGCGCGGCGGGCCTTTTTCAAGCCGTACTTCTTTCTTTCCTTGCTTCTCGGGTCTCTCGTGAGAAAGCCCTCTTTTTTGAGCGCGGGGCGAAGCTCGGGCTGCGCTTGGATAAGCGCACGGGCGATGCCGTGGCGGATCGCGCCTGCCTGACCGGTATAGCCGCCGCCCGCAACGTTCACGACGATGTCGTAAGCCGTTTCCGTCTGGGTAAGCACGATGGGCTGTTTGACGATGTACTGCAAAGTCCCCTGCGGGAAGTAATCTTCGAGGGCACGGTCATTGATGACGATGCTGCCGGAACCTGCGGGAATGAGGCGAACGCGGGCGATCGCTTTTTTTCTTCTGCCCGTTCCCCAGAACTGCAATTTCTTTTTCAAATTTGCTTTTGCCATAGTCTCACCTCATTAAAATAATTTCAGCACTTCGGGCTTCTGCGCCTCGTGATTGTGCTCGCTGCCCTTGTATACTCTGAGCTTTTTGATCATCTTTCTGCCCAAAGAGTTCTTGGGGAGCATACCGCGGACTGCCTCGTATACGGCGACGTCGCTCTTTTCCGCCATCATCTTGCGGTAAGCGACCTCTTTGAGTCCGCCGATGTAACCGGTGTGATATCTGTAAAATTTGTCGTCCAGCTTCTTTCCCGTCAAGACCGCTTTATCGCTGTTGATGACGATGACGAAGTCGCCCGCGTCGACGTTGGGCGTGAACGTGGGTTTATTTTTGCCGCGAAGGACGGCCGCGACTTTGGAAGCAAGCCTGCCCAAAGGTACGCCGGCAGCGTCGACAACATACCACTTTCTTTCTACCGTCTGGGCATTAGCCATGTAGGTCTTCATGATGTTGTTCTCCTTAATTATTTTTATGATCGTATCGGGCGTACCATAGACGCCTCGCCTGTTTACTCAATAAATTTTATCTTATATGCAAAATACTGTCAAGCGGTTTTGATTGCGCTTTTGCGGATTTTTTTAAATTTTTTCAAGTTTTTTTATTCCTTCTTTTTATCTTAAAAGGCTTTTCGTTCGAACTTTCGAACCGCTTTAGCGCCGGCAAAGCCCTCTTTCCTTTCCATGTCAACGAATCAATTTTATAATTAAAATTAAAAACTTTCGCAAGCTCAGCACGAGTTTTTTATAGAAAAGTCTAATTGCCTCGTATTGCGTCTACAGGCTTTAATTTAGAAATTCTGATCAGCGGAAGGTAGGCAAACAGCACGACGGCGGCAATGGAAATGCCGAACGCAATCAGCCAGGTAAACGCATTCGTCATGAAGAACGTTATCCCCGTAAGACCGTTGTTCCACATGCTGCGATTGATTCCAAAAATACTGAAATACACGGCTGGGACGCTGAAAATGAAGGTAATGACCCCGATCATCAGAGATTCGAACAGGTAAATTCTGCGTATGCTGCCGTTGCCACAGCCGAGAGCCTTTAAGATGCCGATCTCCTTTTTGCGGGAAGTGATGCCGAAGGAGATCAGCGCGATCAAAAGGAGCATACCGACAGCAAACGCCACGATCGCCATATACAGGAACGCGCTCTGCATATTCGCAAAAGATTCTTCCTGCGAATAAAAATAGAAGCCGAAATCGAACATGGCGGCATCGGAATCGTCATGTCCCACGCCCATGCCATACGCCGAGCGCAGAGAGCGCAGTGCCAACGCCGTTTTCGAAAATCCCTGTGTTTTTAGGATAAGCGACGCCCCTCCCCCGTACAGCGGATAGCGCGGCGAAAGCGCGGCGGATACTTCGCCCGGAGCGGTATAGACCTGATAAGGTTCTTCCTGTTCCCCGTTCCATCCGGGGTAACCGTTGTCGCCGATGATCACCCCGGCGAGCTTTTTGCCCTGCAGAGAGAGAAGTTCTTCCCCCAATTCGTCCTGCACAAACGTCAGATCGATCGTTTCGCCGATGTGCGCGGGGGTATAGTCTGCAAGATACCATGTAGATGGATCTTCCTGTGAAAAATCTTCAAATTCGCCCGGCCAGGGCTCTATTTCCTGCCCGTATAGGCTGTTATACAGAGAGCGCGAAAGCAGGATCTCTTCTTTGCCGAGATTGTTATCATCTGTGAATGCGCGGTATCCGACGCCCGTAAGCGCATATGCCTCGGAATTTGAAAATTCGCTTAGAAGTATGTCTTCAGCATACTTCCTTTCGCTGCCGCCCGAACGGAGCGTCAGTGAAAATTTGCCCTCTTGCGCCCGAACAAAGGGCCAATCTCCCTTCTGCTCCAAATAATATGCTTCGCTGCAAAACAGCCGACCGCTGAACAAATTGCGGTCCATCTGATCGCCCAAGCTTTGCGCCGATTTGCCGAAGCGAGTCCTCAGCACTCCGGCGATGGGCGTGCGCTCTATTAAAATATCCTCATATGGCGAAGGCTTTACTTTTTTAAGCAGCTCCTTCCCCGCCATCTCTTCATACGTCAGATCTCCCTCTTCGAAATAACTGCCTGACGCCAACGCGCTTTCGATATAAACATCGGCAACGTAAAAGCCGTCTGCCAGAGAAGCCGGCTCTTCGCCGTAGAACTCCAACCCGAAATTTTTAATATGGGCGGGACTTTCGGCAATTAACACACTTTTATTGCTGATATCCCCTGTCCGCAGAAAGGTAAACCCCTCCTCTTTTAGATATCCGCACGCGCGCTCGTTTATCGAGGAAGAAAAAGAGGGAACGCCGTAACTGTCGACGCCGGAAAACTGCTCTAAGCGCAGGTACTGCTTGCCCAGATCGGCCGCCGATTTAGCGATATTGTCTTCGGTATTGACAGAATAAAAGACCTGCGCCGCGCAGACGAGCAGCACGGAAAGCACCGTTGCTGCAATGGTGACGACAGTGCGCCACTTTTTATAAAGCAGGTTGTGCCAAGCCATCTTTGCGATGAACGAAAAGGGAAGACGCGGCCGCCCGCCGCGCGCTGCCGCGTTTCCGCCTGCGCGTTCTTCCGTTCCCAAAATATTTCCTGAAACATCTTCCGAAACGATAAGTCCATCTTTGATTTCTATAACTGCGTCGCCGTATTTTTCCGCGTTTTCTCTGTCGTGTGAAACGACGATAACCGTCTTCGTTTTTGCAATATCTTTGAGCAAACAGAAAATTTCCGCGCCCGTTTCGGAGTCGAGGTTGCCCGTCGGCTCGTCCGCAAGTATGATTTCAGAATTTTTGACGAGAGCGCGGGCGATCGCCACACGCTGTTTTTGTCCGCCGGATAATTCTGAAACGCTCCGCTTTTCATAACCGGAAAGCCCGACCGTTTCCAAAGCCAGCGCGACCTTCTCTTCACACCTCTCTTCCCGCTGCATTTTCAGTGCAAGCTCGACATTTTCATATACGCTGAACTTTTCGATCAGGTTAAATTCCTGGAAAACGAATCCGACAGCATTATTCCTGTAATTTTCGAAATCTTTGCCGGCAAACGAAGAAAGCGGAATTCCGTCATAAAAAACATCCCCTTCGTCCGCGCGGTCAAGCCCTCCGATGATGTTCAGCAGCGTGCTTTTTCCGCTGCCCGACTTGCCGAGGATAAAATACATCCCTCTGTTCCCGAAGGCGAACGATACGCCGTCGAGCGCCTGCACACGCTCCCCTCTTTTCGAAGAATACGCTTTCCGCACGTTTTTTAACTCGATCATAGTTCTCCCCTTTTTCAAATTATAACACCGCGTCCGCGCCGTGTCAATGCCTTTTCCTTTTTTTCGTATATAACAAACGTGCCCCGATCAAAATTCGGGGCACGTCTTCCGCAGAATTTTAAATTACTTGTTCAAGTTTTCTTTGAGCGTTGCAAGCTCGTCTTTCAGCTCTTTCGGGAGCCTGTCGCCGAACTGTTTGTAAAACTCTTCGATGCCGTCCGCTTCCTTCTTCCATGTCTCTTTATCGACGGTGAGGATCTCCTTGAGCACATCGTCGGACACATCGACCCCTTCGAGGTTGATATCCTTGGAATCGGGCACATAGCCGATGGGCGTTTCTACCGCGCCGACCGTACCTTCGCAACGCTTGATGATCCATTCGAGCACGCGCATGTTTTCGCCGAAGCCCGGCCACAGGAAATGACCCTCGTCATCCGTTCTGAACCAGTTGACGTTGAAGATCTTGGGCTGGTTTTTGATCTTGGTACCCATCTCGATCCAATGTTTGAAGTAATCGCCCATGTGATAGCCGCAGAAGGGGCGCATCGCCATCGGGTCGCGGCGGACTACGCCGACCGCACCGGTCGCCGCGGCCGTCGTTTCGCTCGCCATGATGGAACCGACGAAAACGCCGTTATTCCAGCTCTTGCTCTGATAAACCAGCGGAGCCGTTTTTGCCCTTCTGCCGCCGAACACGATCGCGGACAGGGGAACGCCCTTCGGGTTGTCAAATTCCTTGCTGATGCAGGGGCAGTTCTTTGCGGGGGCGGTGAAACGGCTGTTCGGATGCGCGCCCTTGACGCCCTTTGCCCTGTCCTCTTCCGTCCAGGGGTTGCCCTTCCAGTCTACCGCATTTTGGGGAGGATTTTTGTCAAGCCCTTCCCACCAAACGGTGTTATTGTCGAGATTGTGCACGACGTTGGTAAAAATGGTGCCCTGCTGGGTGGTGTGCAGCGCGTTGGGGTTGGATTTTTCATTGGTGCCGGGAGCCACGCCGAAAAAGCCGTTTTCCGGATTCATCGCCCACAGCCTTCCGTCCGCACCCACGCGGATCCACGCGATATCGTCGCCCACGCACCAGATCTTATATCCCTTTTTGCGATAGCTTTCGGGAGGGATCAGCATGGCGAGGTTGGTCTTGCCGCAGGCAGACGGGAATGCCGCCGCGATATATTTGACGTCGCCGTCCGGCTTTTCAAAGCCCAAAATGAGCATGTGCTCCGCCATCCAGCCCTCGTTTTTGCCGAGGTAGGAGGCGATGCGCAGCGCGAAGCACTTTTTGCCGAGCAGCACGTTGCCGCCGTAGCCGGAGTTGACAGACCAAATGGTGTTGTCCTCGGGGAAGTGCAGAATATAGCGCTTGCTCTCGTCGAGGTCGGCTTTAGAGTGCAGCCCTTTGACGAAGTCGCCGTCCTTGCCCAGCGCGTCGAGAACTTCCTTGCCGACGCGCGTCATGATCTCCATATTGAGGACGACATAGATGCTGTCCGTCAGCTCAATGCCGATTTTGGCGAATTCACTGCCGACGATGCCCATGGAATAAGGGATGACGTACATCGTTCTGCCCTTCATAGAGCCTTTAAAAATGTCCGCCGCCATTTTATATGCTTCCTGCGGATCCATCCAATTGTTGATGGGGCCGGCATCGTCCTTGTCGCGGCAGCAGATAAACGTCCTGTCTTCGACGCGCGCCACGTCATTGACTGCCGTGCGGTGCAGGTAGCATTCGGGGAGAAGATCTTCGTTGAGTTTGATCATCTCGCCGGAGGCGCACGCCTCGGCGCGGAGGGCATCGCGCTGTTCTTTGCTGCCGTCAATCCAAACGATCCTGTCCGGCTGGCACAGAGCGGCGCTCTCGTCGATAAACTTCAACACCTTTTTGTTCTCTGTCATATCCTTGTTCTCCTTATTGAGATATTTAACAAATTCGTTAGGGGCATTTGCCCGCTTCTTTTTCTATTATAAAACAAAATTTAAAAAAAGTAAACTTTTTGACCGCAAATTCTTTTTGGGGGAAATTGCCGCAAAAAGCGGCCGCGTTCCGCATTTTCGGCAAAAAAAGCGCCCGTTCGACACCTGCACGCAATTTTTTTGAAGGAATATATTTTATAATAACGGCATATATACGCTCAGGGGCGTTAGCGCCCGGAGGTTCTGCCATGAATTTATATGTGAAAAAACTATGCGTACTCAAACAGCTTGCCTCTGGTTTTGCCGCCGACGGGAAGCGCGTTTCCGCCCTGGCGACGTGCGAAACTTACGCAGGCAAACTGACGGCGAACCTTTCGCTCATCAACTTTGCCCCCCTTTCGGAGGGGCGGTACCGCGCCGCGCTCGTCGACGAACACGGCACCGCGGAACTGTTCGACATAGACGGGCCGAGCGGGTGCACCCTCAAACGTGCGAGCGAACTTAATATTGCGGAAGGATTTTCGTGCACGATCGCCTTTGTGGCGGGCAAGGTCAAGCCCGTCGCCTTCGGCAAATGCGGCGAAAAAGTGTACGACGTAAAAAAGATCTGCGCCCTGTTGGGCGCAGAGGAAGAGCCGAAAGAAAGGCCCGCTCCCGAGGAAGAAACGGCGCCCGGCCTGCCGGAAAAGTACGACGACGAGATCGTGGCGAGCGACAACTATTATGACTTCCCCGATGCGGATGTGGAAAATTTGACCATAAAGAGGGAAATTGAGGATGAAAAACGGGAACCGCCCCGAAAAGAACGGGAAGAAAAAGACGGGCGCAGCGCTGGAACGGATGAAGATGCTCAAAGCCTATTCCGACTCGCGGGCGCAGAAAATATCCGAACAGATGAGAGAGCTTGTTATTACGAAAAAGTAAAAAAAGAACTTTGCGCCCTGTTCGGCAAATATCCCGAAGAGGCGGCGCTGTGCCGCCTGATCCCCCAATCGAATTGGGTGCGCGTATCCTTCGGGAAGGGGAAATATTACGTCGTGGGATTGATCCGCGAAGAAACGCAGCCGAAATACATCTGCTACGGCGTGCCGACCGACAGGCGGGGCGACCCGCCCGAAGCGCTGAAGGGCTGGTGCTCCTTTCTGCCCTCGTCCTTGTTCGACTTGGACGGCAAGGGCTATTGGATGATGTATCAAGACGCCGAAACGGGCGGGTGCGTGAAGATCCAGCAAAAATAACGCGCGCTTTTCTGTTTATCAAACGCGCCGATGCGGCTTCCCCTGCAAGGAGAAGCCGCTTTCGTTTTTTCGATTGGATCCCTCGCAAATATTTCCGCATCCATGGCGAAAACCGCATTTTTTCTGCCTCTTCTTGCGGAAATTTTATATTTGGCAATGCGGGCAGAATACCGAACTTCTGCCGCCGAGGACAATGCGATGCAACCCCTTTCCGCACACGGGGCAGGGTTCGCCCGCTTTTCCGTATACCTGCAAATACGGCGTATTGCGGTAATCTTTCCCCTTGCTCAACGCATATTCCTCAAAGCTGATTGCATTCTTTTCAATGAAAAAGTTTAATCTTTCGGGGATAGCCGCCGCAAGGCGTTCAAAGTCGCTGTCCGTAAGGGCGCTGCACGCCCTGTCGGGGCGGATCCCCGCGGCAAAGAGTATCTCGTCCGAATAGATATTGCCGATTCCCGCCACAATGCTCTGGTCGAGTAGCATAGATTTTACGGGCTTTTTGCTGTTTTTGCATTTCCCGCGCAGATACGCCGCATTTAATGCACTGTCAAACGGCTCCATTCCCAACTCTTTTACGCCGCTGACGTCCTCTTCGCCGCTCTTTGCAAACCATATTTTGCCGAGGCGGCGCACGTCCTCGTAGCGAAGTTCGTTTCCGTCGTTGAGGGTAAATATAACGTGCGTATGTTTTTCGGAGGGCATCGTCTGCGGTTCTATGGTAAGGCAGCCCGTCATGCGTAGATGAACGGTAAGGCTGTCGCCGCTTTCAAACAGCAGCCGTAAAAATTTCCCCCGCCGCGTAAAGGCGGCAATGCCCTGCCCCGTCACGCCGGCGATAAACTGTTCGGGCGAAGGGGAGGCTATGACCTGCGCATTATGTATTTGTACTCCCGTAATTTTCTTTTTGAGTAAGTGCGGTTCGAGCACCCGCCGCACCGTTTCCACTTCGGGCAGTTCGGGCATACATTCACCTCTTTTGGGCAGATTTTTTGATTTGGCTGTGGTAAAAATAGTTGACGATTACGGGCGGGGCATCGAACGGGCGGCGCATGGAGTCGTCGTTGGTCACATAGTCCAGCCCGATTTGTTTTGCATACGCGCGCATCTCCCCGTCCAGCCATTGCCAATAGCCGTTGTCGCCGCGCGTATAGATATCGCGGTAGAGCGGCAAAAGGCGCGGATATTTTCGGGCGATATATTCCATGATCTGCGGTTTGAAGGTGCCGCGCAGATTCAGATTTTCCAGCCAGATAAGGTTGCAATTATCTTTCGCCCGCTCAATTATCGCCTTCACGTCGGTGATTTCGGGGAAGATGGGCGAGATGAAACAGGTGGTGCGCACGCCAGCGCCGTGAAAGGTTTTCATTGCGGCAAGCCTGCGCTCGATCGATACGGCATTGTCCATATCTTCGCGGAAATCCTCGTCCAACGTATTTATAGACCACGAAACGCGGGCGTTCGGGAAACTCTTTATCAAATCGAGGTCGCGCAAAATTAAATCTGATTTGGTGGCGATGGACAGCTTTGCCCCGCTGCCTTGCAGCTGTTCCAAAACGGCGCGGGTGCGCTTATACTTTTCCTCGCACGGCTGATAGGGGTCTGTTACCGAGCCTATGAATATCTCCTTGCCCGCGTACTTTTCGTGGCAGGCAATGGGCTTCCAATACTTCACGTCGATAAACTCGCCCCACTTTTCCTCGTGCCCTGTAAACCTTTTCATAAAGCAGGCGTAGCAGTATCTGCAACCGTGTTCGCAGCCGACATACGGGTTTAAGGAGTAATCGCACACGGGCAGGTTTGACTTTGTGATTATGTCTTTTACCTGTATTTCTCTTATAATCATTTCCATCTTCCGAAGCGTATCTGTTTGTCGAGGTCGGGATGATATTGCTCCAACTGCGGCTCTTCGGGGTCGGCGTAGCCTATGCCGATAAACACGGGTATCATATAGGTGGGCGGCACTTTGAGTTTTGCCTTGACAATGTCGTGCTCCTGATTGAGCGGTATCCGCATCGAGCACGCCAGCCCTTCGGCGGTCGCTGCCAAAAAAATATTCTCTATTACGCACCAGATGGTGGCGAAGGGGTTGAGTTTGGAAACATATTCGCCGTTCAACTCCTTTGATTTGAACAGAGGAATAATCACATACGGCGCGTCTTTGAGCATGGTAAATTGCCTTGGCATGGCGTAGCCGTACATCTTCTGCCCCAGCGTTATGGGGTAAGGTCTCGGCATATTCAGGTATCTGTCGGCGTCGAATTTGTCAGCAATTTTTTTCGCTTCGGCAAAGGCGTAATCCTTTTCCTCGTCCGTCCGCAGAATTATGTACTGCCAGTTGCGGTTGTGATCCCACGTCGGCGCCTTGTTGCCCGCCTCTAAAATTCTTTTAATGGCTTCAAAGTCGACATCTTTTTGCAAAAACTGCCTTGTCGTTCTTCTCTTGTGTATCGCCTCGTAAAATTCCATATTTTTGTCTTCCGTTATTTAACTATTTCCCTCAATCGAGGAGAATTGCTTTTCCATGTTCTCCGTCAATCTCATCGTAAGGTCGACAAGCTCGGTCAGATTTTCCAGCCCGAGTTCTGCCATTGCAAGGTTTTCCGCATCGGCGGCGGGAGGGATGACTTTGCCCGCATACTCCCTGCCGGCCTCGGTAAATCGTATGTGCTTGTTGCGCCTGTCCTCCATAACTTCTTCGTAAACAACGTAGCCTTTTTTCCAGAATCGGGTTATGATTGCCGCAATCGTCTGCTTGTTGGAAGAGAGCCTTTCGCAGATCTCCGTCTGCGTGCAGCCGTCCGGCGAAAACCAAAGAATATCGAGCACAAACAGTTCGTTTGTAGTCAAATCGTGCCGCTTTGCGCATTTACTGTATACGGCGTGCTGTCTGTCGCGCAATCTGCAATAGGCATTCACAAGATCATTTATCTCCTTACTTACTTTCATTTTCGCCCTCCGCAATTGGTATTTTTTCATAAAGTCTAATATCATACTAATTATAGCATAGTGATTTTTGTTTTTCAACTGATTTAAGGGGTAAAATAATTTAAATAAACATAAAACACCGTATAATAAAGTCCATCAAAAAAGCAAAAGAACTCCGAGAAATATCTCCGAGTTCTTTGCCTTATTTGAAAGCGCGCTTTCAAATTTAATTTTTTCCTATGGAAACGGCGCTTTGGATCCTCCTTTTTTCGGCTATCCGTGCACTGTTACGCTTTTTCGGGAAGGGATTCCGGCTCTTCCTTTTCCTTCAGCTTGATCATGGCGAGCACGTCGCCCTCCAAAATCTGTGCGGCACCGTTGGGTACGACCGTCTCTTTTTTGCGTTTGATCATCACGATCAGCGTACCGCGCGGCAACGACAGCTCGCGCACCGTTTTGCCCGCCCAAGGGTGTTCTTTGCCGATGTACTCTTCGTACATGCCGAATTCGTCCCGGTTTTCAAATTCGGGCGCGGCAGTCACGATGACGTCGCCGTCTAATATGACCGTATCCCCGCCGGGGACGATGGTATCCTCTCCGCGGATGATGAGTACCGCCAAAAATTCGCGGGGCATGACCACTTCGCGGAGTTTTTTTCCGTACCAGGGATGATTCGCCCCAACGCGCACCTTGACGAAACATACGTCGCTCTCTTCCTGATAGTCGGTAAAGGTGCGCAAGACGTTGTCGTTATCGCCGAGCATGTGCAGTTTTTTAGACATGAGCGGCAGTAGCGACCCCTGCAGGGCGATGGACACGATGACGATGACGAATACGATGCTGAAAAGATCGTACGGGAGCTCGTCGCCCGGCTCGGCGACGCCCAAAGAAGACATCGCGTAGACGGCGAACACGATGGACGCGACGCCGCGCAGCCCCGCCCAGCTGATCACGCCGATTTGGTTGGGCTTGGCACGGAAGGGCGCCAACAGCGCGGTGACCGCTACGGGACGGGCAATGACCGTCATGAATAAGAAGATCAAGAGGGCGGGCACGAGCACGTCGATTTTTACAAGATCCTCCGGCGTCGCCAAGAGGCCGAGCAAAAAGAAGATCATCATCTGCGCGACGCTCGTGAGCGCGTCAAAAAAGCGCACGCAGTCCCGCTTTTGCGGAATGCGGGCATTGCCGATCATGATGCCGCAGATATATACGGCGAGGTACCCGTTGCCGGCGAGGATGGAAACATCTGTCACCTCGCCCAACATCGTCGGGAGCGCATAGGTGATGAGGGCGATCGCCAAAATGAAGATGGTGCCCCCCTGCCCCATATTGAACGAAAACTTTTTGAGGATAAAGATGGACAAAAAGCCGAACGCCGCACCAAACAGCGCGCCGAAACCGACCTGCGAAAAGAGCATGCCGATAATTTCGCCCGCGCCCATCTGCGAGGCGCCCGCAATGCCGTTTTGCGCCGCGATGACGGCGGTAAACACGACGGTGAGCATGTAAGACATGGGATCGTTGGAGCCCGATTCCATTTCCAGCAAGGAGGAGGTGCCGTACTTTAGATTCAGCCGGCGCGAGCGCAGGATGTTAAAGACGGACGCCGCATCGGTAGACGAGATGACCGAGCCGATGAGCATGCTTTCCGCCCAGCCGAGAGAGGGAAAGAAGGGCAAAAGGTCGGTCAAAAAATAGACAAATACGCCGACGATGCCCGCCGTGAGCGCCGTGCCCGCAAACGAGAGGAGCAGCGCCCTGCCGGCGACGGGGCGCGCCTCTTTAAAGTTGGTGCCGAAACCGCCGTAAAAGATAACGAAGACAAGGCAGACCGAACAGACGACGTTGCCGAGGTTATAATCGGTAAAATTGCCGAGCCCTGCGATGCGAAACAGCACTCCGAAGATCATGCCGAGCCCGATAAAGAGCAGCAAAGACGGCACTTTGAGTTTATCCGTAATGCGGTTGATAAAGATGCACAGGGCGATGACCAAACCTACGAGCATCAAGAGGTAGACATATTCCATTTTGCCTCCTTTGCGCGGCAGCGCGTCATTTACGATACATTTTCAACTTGCCTTTGACCACTTCCACGCGGAAGGGAATATCGTCGTACAGCTCGCCGTCTACCTGTACGGTGAGCTTTTTTTCGGGAAAAACTTCCACCTTCTCACAGCGGACGAAGCGGGTAAAGTCTTCCTGCAAGATTTTTCCCTTCATCAATTTGATAAAGGCGGCGGGGATATGCGTCTTTTTCACGTCGTTGCACACGACGAAATCTAACAGCCCGTCGTCGAGAACCGCTTCGGGACACATGCGAATGCCGCCGCCGATCCTGCTGCCGTTGCCGATACACGCAATGAGGGCGCTGTATTCCTTTTCCTGCCCGTTACAGACAGTGCGCATCCGATAATTTTTATATTTTATGAGGGACACGATCAGGCTGATGATGTACTGAAACTTCCCCCGCAGGATCTTAGAGGCGCGGCAGCGCTTTAAAATCTCCACGTCGATGCCGGTGCCGATGACATTGATGCCGCGCACCCCCTCCATCTGCATGAAGTCGGTGGGCTTAGGCGGATTGTGCAGGATGAGGTCGACCGCCCCGTCGGGATCGGCAGGGATGCCCGCCGCGGCGGCAAAGTCGTTGCCCGTTCCCGCGGGGATCAGCCCCAGGTTGCAGTTTTCAAAATCGGCAAAGCCGTTGAGCGCTTCGTGCAGGGTGCCGTCTCCGCCGACGACGATGAGATCGCACGGGCCTTCGCCCGTCAGTTCATGGGCGAGAAAAGCGGCCTGCCCGGGCTTTTCCGTTTCAAAAACGCGGTAGTCTTTGCCGCTTTCTTTGAATTTGCGGATGACCCGTTCAATAAATTTGCGCCGCTTGCCGCCCCCCGAAAGCGGATTGACAATCAGATCGTACATCATGAGCCCCTTTGCGTACAAATGCACACCGTAAAAAAACAAAAATTCTCTTCTATTATATAATAAATCGCGGAAGATTGCAATTTTTTTCGGAAATTGATATAATGATGGAGCGAAAAATTTTTTGATCTGTACGATAAGGAGCGCTTATGCTTTTGCAAATACCCGAAAAGCTGCGCCGTTTGGCGGAAAAGGCGGATTTTCCGCTGTATGTGGCGGGCGGCGCGGTGCGCGACGCACTGTGCGGTTTTGCCTATGACGATTTTGATCTCGCCGCGCCCGCCCCCGCAGAAGCGGTCGCCGCCCTTGCCGGCGCCTGCGGCATGCAAGTAAACGGCGCCTATAAGAATACGGGTACCGTCAATTTGACGGATGGGGAATATAAATATGAATTTACTTCTTTCCGCACGGACGTATACCGCGGCGGCGAACACGCCCCCTCGCAGGTAACCTTTACGGACGATATCCTCGCCGACGCAAAGCGGCGGGACTTCAAGTGCAATGCACTGTATTATGACATCCGCAAAGAAGAGATCGTGGATCCCCTCGGCGGCCGGGAAGACATTGAAAACAAGACCGTAAACACCACGCGGGACGCGGACGAGGTGTTTGCCGAAGACGGGCTGCGGCTGATGCGCCTTGCCCGCCAATGCGCAGAAAACGGCTTTACGCCCTCGCTCGAATGCGTATTCGGAGCGAAATTCAACGCCGCACGCATCCAAAAAATCGCACCGGAACGGATTTTTACCGAACTGCGCCTTTTGCTGCATGCGGATCAAAAGCACGGCATCCGGTACGGCCATTACGACGGGCTGGAACTTTTGAAGGGCACCGACGTGCTCGGCTACATCCTGCCCGAACTTGCGGCCGGAGACGGCATGGCGCAGCGCAAAGACTTTCACGCCCATGACGTATTGGAACATTCTCTGCGGGCGGCAAAATACGCGGATGCCCGGGTGCGGCTTTCCGCCCTGCTGCACGACGTGGGAAAGCCCTACTGTTTTTTACAGACGGGGCAATACCACGGGCACGACGCAGAGGGGATGCGCATCGGCAGGGAGATCCTCGAACGGCTGAAAGCGCCAAAAAAGATGACGGAAACCGTCGTGCGGCTGATCGGCGCACACATGTATGATTTGGACGGCAGGGCAAAAGAGAACAAGATCCGCGCCTTTATCGTAAAAAATTACGACATCTATGACCTTTTGCTGCTCGTAAAGCAGGCGGATTTTTCGGCCTGCAAGGACGATCTGCGCCCCTGCCCCACCATCGAAAAATGGGAAACGATCCGCAAGACTATGCAAAGAGAGGGGGCGCCCTTTTGCCTGAAAGACCTAAAAATCGGCGGGAATGACTTGAAAGGGCTGTTCCCGCCCGAAAAGATCGGGCAAGCGCTCGACGCCCTGCTGTGGACGTGCGTGTACGACGGCGCGCGCAACGACAGGACAAAACTTTTACTGGCGGCGGAGAAACTCGCCGCAAAGGAGAACTGAATGGCAGAAATTTTCGCGGCGGTCGCCGCGGCGCTGGCGGCGATCTCCCTTGCCGTCGGGTTGATCCTATTAAAACGCACGAAGCCGGGAGATCAGTCCGGCGTAAAACAGGACGTGGCGCGGCTGACGCAGATGACCGACCGCGCCCTGTACATCAGCGAAAACAGCGCGCGCAGCGTACAGAATTATTTGGAGTTCCTCTCCAAAAATCAGACGAGCAGTTTAAAAAACCTGCAGGAAGCGATGGAAAATCTGAGCGCGGTGACCGAAAAGCGCCTGACCGAATTGCAGCGCTCTGTTGGCGGCGAGATCCGCTATATGAACGAACAAAACGCGAAGAACCTCGAAAATATCCGCCAAACGGTGGACGAAAAGCTGACCTCTACCCTCGAAAACAGGCTGAACAAGAGCTATTCCATCATCAACGAGCGGCTGGAAGCGGTGTACAAGGGCCTCGGCGAGGTGCAGCAGCTCGCCGGCAGCGTTGCGGACATTAAAAAAGTATTTTCCAACGTAAAACTCCGCGGTACTTGGGGCGAAGTACAGCTTTCCGCCCTGCTCGAACAGATGCTCTCCCCCGCTCAATACCGCGCCAACGTAAAGATCGACCCGCTGGAAAACTCCGTCGTCGAATATGCGGTGGTACTGCCCTCCCGCACGGATGAAACGGTGCTTCTGCCCATCGACAGCAAGTTCCCCATAGAAGAATACCGGCGGCTGACGGAGGCTTCCGACTCCCTCGACCGAGAGGGAACGGACAGGGCGCTCAAAAATCTGGAACGGGCGCTGAAATTGCAGGCGGACACCATCGCAAAAAAATATATCCGCCCGCCGCTGACCGCTGATTTTGCCATCATGTTCCTGCCTTTGGAAGGGCTGTACGCCGAGAGCATCAAGATGCCCCACCTTGCGGAATACCTCGCCGCGCGGCACATAATGGCATGCGGACCGTCCACCCTCGGCGCCCTGTTGACGACGCTGCAGATCGGCTATAAGACGGCGGCGATCGAAAAGCGGTCGGGCGAACTTTGGGAATTGCTGGCGGCTTTCAAACACGAATTCCGCAATTTTGTGCTCATCCTCGAAAAGACGCAGAAAAAATTGCAGGAGGCACAGGATACCATCGAGAGCGCCGCGAAAAAGACGCGCACCATCGAACGAAAACTCAAGAACGTTTCCGAAATTTCCGGCGAAAGAGCGGATCTTCTGCTTTCGGACGACTTTGAAAGCGGGCGGAACGAAAATTAAAGGAGAGGGTTTTTGTGCGGCATTTTGTTGATTTTTGTCGCGCAATTATATATAATGAAAATATGAACATCATAAAGGAAGCGGGCTGTGCCCGCCAAACGGACAAGGGCGGCTTCGCCTTTTCAGACAAAACCGTACAGGGGGCGGCCGTGGGAAAGCGCGGCGACGACCTGTATGTGATCTCTGCCCGGCGGTTCAAGCTGTATACGGAAGGGCAGGAACGGATCGACGTGCTTGCCGGTAGCGGCTTTATCAAATGGAAACGGGGCGAGATCCCCTTTTGCGAGGGCGATGCCTTTGAGGCGGACGCGCCGGGCGAATACGAATTGAACGGGGCCTGCACGTTTACCGTAACGCGCAAACCGATCTGACGCAAAGCACCGCCCCGAGAAAGGGCGGCATACATCCATAAAACAGAGAGGAGGGAAACATGGTTAAAGCGACGTGCAGCTTCGGCGGAAAACTGCTGTTCGTGTTGGTCACGATCGTCGTATATACGATCGTGCTGGCGGCGGGCATCGTGGGCATCGGCTATTATGCCTATAAAAATGTGACCGTGCGCGAACTGGCGGGGCTTATCCATGCGCAGGACTGGATATCGGAAGAATACAACGGAACCCTCGAAGAGTTTGTGCACAACGTGTCGGACGCGCTGCGCGGAGAGATCACCCTCAATACGATCATCGAGATCTCGCCCAAGGCGCGCGAAGCCTTTGACGGCATCGTCGCCAATGCGGAAAACGTGGGGCTGTTCAAAATCGACACCGAGGCGCTGTACTCTATGCCGGTCGGGCAGATCTCTTCGCAGATCGACGAGGTGCTCGTCATCACGGCGACCCTGCAAGATCTTTCGGAAACATTCGCCTTTTCCCTGCCTGCGCTGCCCTTGATCGAGGGGACGGAAGAGGCGCCGCTGTATTTTTATGCGCAGGCGAACGCCCTGACCGAAGCGGGCGGATATGCGGGGCTGGATCAGGTATTTACACTGTCCGAAGAAGACTTTTCCTATTTTACGCGGGAAAGCGCCTATTTTTCGACGTATACGCAGGGGGATGAGACGCTGCCCGTCGTACAGACGGAAGAGCGGACGGTCGTGCGGCTGGAAGGCGTAGGAATACAGGGCGGCTATTTGACCTATGGCGGCGGTTTCCTGTACCTGGGCACCGCGGCGGAAGGCGGCGGCACGATCGCATATAGCCGCATGACGGAAAACAGCGCCGCATTATGGCAGACGCCCGGCGCAGACGGGGACGATTATCTGTTCGCACTCGCCGAAAATCAGGCGCTCTATACCGTTACGGCGCCTGCCGAGAGCGACAACGGGTTCGTTTATGAACGGATCGAGGCAGAGACCGCGGGAACGGCCTATGCTGCGAAGATCGCGGCGCGGTACAGATACGAGCCGCTGTACGCACTGCGGAACGGGAACTATGTGCTCGCCACCCAAACGGACGGTAACGGAAACTATGTGATCGACGCGGAAAACGGCGGCTATGCGATCGCGGAAGATTATAAATCGGAAAAGGAACTGTATTACAGAACAGACCTCTATACCGAACTCAGCGCGGAAGAGGCGGAAACGACCGCCACCGCCCAAGCGGTGTACGCGCGCACGAACGGGCTCGCGCATCTGCCGCTGACCAAGGCGCTGGATACGCTGGCGGACGCTTTGGACGTGAACGCGCTTACCCTTGCCGATATGGAAAGGTATTTCGGTGTACAGGTGGCGGAAAGCGGCGTGCTCGAACATCTATTGTATGTGCCGCTCGGCAGGTTTGCCGAAGCGGTAAACGAAGAGATCGAGGGGCTCCGCCTGAATGAAGTGCTCAGCCTTTCCGCAACGTCGCCGCGCATTCTGCTGACCCTCGCATACGGTAAAAATTATGCGATCGGCGAAGACGGTAGCATTATTGCCGGGGATCATCCCACGATCGGCTCGCTGGCGGAAAGCGTGGACGCGCTGACCATCGCTGACATCATAGACATCCGCGAACCGGATGCGGAAACGGGGGAAACGGGCTCTCCCAAACTGCTGCTCGCCGTAAAGGACTGGACTCTTCATGATTTTGCGGACAGCGAAAAGATCAACGCCCTGTCGCTGGGCGATCTGATCGAGATCGGCGACGGCGCGCCGCATCTGCTCGCCGCGCTCAAAGACGTGGCGGTGGGAAACTTGGCAGACGCGATCGACGGCATTCCCCTCGGCGACATGCTCGATATCTCCCCTTCCGACCCTCTGCTCGGTGCCCTGTCCTCCTCTACCCTGCGCACCCTCGCCGACGACATTGCAAACCTTTCCGTACAGGAACTGTTCGCGGACAGCATCTATGTGCAGGAGCAGGCGGGCACGTTGGCGGATCTGGACGCGCTGGCGCAGGCATACGGCGCGGATAACCTATACATCCTGCAAAACGGCAGTTATATCGGCTGCGATTCACTGTCAGAAGAGACGCTCGCCGCGATGGACGGCGATACGGCCGTTTATTCCCCGTACAAACGGGTGAGCGACGCCGGCGCTTATGCGGGCACGCCCCTGTATTATTTCCAAACCGGGGAAAACGGCGGGCAGATGGCGCTCGCTACGGGCGTAACAGCCTGGGATCTGCCCGAGACCCTGCCAAACGGCGTGACGCGCGATACGGCGTTCTATCTGCAGAGCGGGGGCGGCTATATCGCGGCGGTGCGCGGCGATAAGGGATATTCTTCGGATGCGGTGTGGTATTTAGACAGGGCGAGCGAACAGATGAAGCGCCTCGATCTCGTGCCGACGGCATACGGGGTTTTGGATGCGTTCGCGGGCGAAACGCTGTTTGCCAAACTTACCCCCGCCGAAACGACCGCCGAAGGGTATTATACGGCGGGCAATCTGTTCGCTTTCGACATAGAAAACGAGCGTTGGCGGCAGGTGCAGACGCGGGCGGTGCGCGCCGGTGACGGCAGCATCGCATACGAACTTGCCGAGGACGAAGAGGCGGACGGCGCACTGTATACCTACGGGCAGATCGCCGGCGCCTGGAAATACCTGCTTTTGCGCGGCGGCGCCGAACAGGCGTGCACCTTACAAAACATCGACGAGCTCGTCGCAAACGTGGCAAGCAATCTGCGCACGGCGACCATCGGCGCGCTGTACGAGGACGGAATGATCGACATCGCCCCGCCCGAAGGAACGGATGCGGAAGAAGTGCTCGCGCAGCCCGTTCAGACGGAAAACGGACAAAAGACGCTCGGCGAGTTGACCATCGGCGAAATGATCGCGGCAGTGTACGCGATCATCTCCAAAGGATAAGGCAATCGTTTTCGTCCGCGTGAAGGCTGTCTGCGGATTGAACACAACATAAACCGCCAATCAATAAAAGAGATCGTCTGATTACGGCAGTTCCTATAGAGAATTTTCACCACAGAAAATAAGTATAGCGCGCTATACCTTGCAAGCAAGGCAAGTGCGCTTATTTATTTTACTTTTTAATTTGATTGTTTTATAATATCTGAAAGATAATCAGTAATTTAGAGGGGGAGAGATGCTTATTTCGGAAAAAAACAAACGTATAGACTTCAATGTTATCGGATACGAATTTCCACATGAAAAACCGTCGAAAAAAGGATTTTATTATGATGCCAATTGGCTAAATTTAAAGATTAATTATCACGATGGAAAAAAAGATAAAACGTATACCGATAATTGTTTGTTGACATATGAATTGTCTGATTTGATAAATGTTTTGCATAAAATTATCAACGGGAATGAGAATAGTTATATATCGGATTTTATGGAGCCATATTTATCTATTTGCATTACAAATGTCGACGAATTTATTATTTTTG